>NZ_MQUI01000032.1:0-42700 GCF_001970915.1 Sphingomonas sp. Sph1(2015) | reverse complement strand
GAGTCGAAAACGATCAACTCTGCTCACCCCTCCCCTTCAGGGGAGGGGCCGGGGGTGGGGCGCTTCCGCAAGCGAAACGCCCATGGCGATGCCCCACCCCAACCCCTCCCCTGAAGGGGAGGGGCTAGGCTTGGTTCGATCCCATGCCATCATGCTCTTGCGGAGCTTGCCAGCGTGCTGAGTAGCGCAGCTTGGGTGAGGGATTGAGCAGGCCGTCACTTCCGCCAAGACGAAGTCGGCACAACCCTCTCCCGTCTATGAGGGGCGAGGGGAAAAGCGGTAGGATTGGCTGTCGATCCACTCCGGATCAGCCATCCCCCTGCGCAACGGCCCGCCAGATCCACGCCGTGGCTGGCAAGGCAATCCGGTCATGGGAGCGATACTGCGACAGCGCTTCTCGCAAGGCCGCCTCCATCCGCCGCCGTTCATCGGGGGCGGCCTGTGCCAATGCCCGCGCCGCGGGACCGATTTGCGACAGGAAGGACAGCGCGTCCTCGACCGGATCGTCGCCTTCGCCCACCACATAGTCGAACGGCACGCGGACGGCCCCGTCAGGCCGCCATCCGCTTTCCATCAGCCACACCCCGACCTGGTCCATGTCGGCAAAGGCGAAGGGACCGGGCAGGTAAGCGTCGTCCTGCGGAGGAGCGATACCGGTCACCGCATCCGCCAGCGTCGCGAAACTGTTGGCGGCCCGTTCCGCAAAGCAGGAAAAGACCAGATGCGCTCCGTCGCACGCGGCTTGCCGCAAGCTGGCCAGCGCCTCGACGGGATCGGGAAAGAACATCACGCCATGACGCGAGCATAACAGATCGAACGGCCCTTCGGCAGCCGCCACGGCCAGCGCATCGCCGCACTGGAAACGCAGGCCGTCGCCAGACGCCCTGTCCACCCGCGCCTGTGCCACCGCCACCAATTCCGCCGACAGGTCGACACCCGTCACGCGCAATCCCGGCCGCGTCGCCCGGAGCGCCAGACTGGTCACCCCCGCCCCGCAACCGATATCGAGGGCATGGCCCCGTTCGGGCGCGACCGATGCGATCGCCGCGTCGAGATGACGGGACAGGTCCGCCAGGCTGCGGTCGGTCCGGCGCCATTCCGCGGCCCAGACCTCACCGACCCGCCCCCGCCAATCCATCCCGCCCGTCACGATCCCGCCCCCGGTATTTGCCAGCAAAAAGGCCCGCCATTGCTGGCGGGCCATATATTTTTAGATATCATCCTCGGCATCGGGGCCGGTCATCATTTCCTCGGCGACCTTTTCGGTCCGCTGGCGGATCGCCCGTTCCAGCCGGTCGGCCATGTCGGGATTGTCGCGCAGGTAATTCTTGGCATTCTCACGCCCCTGCCCGATGCGGACCGAGTCATAGGAGAACCAGCTGCCCGACTTCTCGACCAGCCCCGCCTTGACGCCCAGATCGAGGATCTCGCCGATCTTCGAGATGCCTTCGCCATACATGATGTCGAATTCGACCTGCTTGAACGGCGGAGCGACCTTGTTCTTCACGACCTTCACGCGAGTCGCGTTGCCGGTCACTTCCTCGCGATCCTTGATCGCGCCGGTGCGGCGGATGTCGAGCCGGACCGAGGCATAGAATTTCAGCGCATTGCCGCCCGTCGTCGTCTCCGGGTTGCCGTACATCACACCGATCTTCATGCGCAGCTGGTTGATAAAGATCACCATGCAGCGCGAACGGCTGATGGAGCCGGTCAGCTTGCGAAGCGACTGCGACATCAGGCGGGCCTGAAGGCCGACATGGCTGTCGCCCATCTCGCCTTCGATTTCCGCACGCGGCACCAGCGCGGCGACCGAGTCGACCACCAGCACATCGATCGCATTTGAGCGAACGAGGGTGTCGGTGATTTCCAGCGCCTGCTCGCCGGTATCCGGCTGCGACACGATCAATTCGTCGATGTTGACGCCCAGTTTCTTGGCATAGACGGGATCGAGCGCGTGTTCGGCGTCGACGAAGGCGGCGGTGCCGCCCATCTTCTGTGCCTCGGCGATGACGTGCAGCGCCAGCGTGGTCTTGCCCGAGGATTCCGGACCATAGACCTCGATCACGCGGCCGCGTGGCAGCCCGCCGACACCGAGCGCGATGTCGAGGCCGAGCGAGCCGGTCGAGATAGCCTCGACCTGCATCGCTTCCTTCTGGCCCAGCTTCATCGCCGAGCCCTTGCCGAATGCCCGGTCGATCTGGGCGAGTGCGGCGTCCAGCGCCTTTTGCCGGTCTGCGTTTGCGGTTGCCATGCCTGTTTCGATCACTTTCAGATTGGCGGCCATCAGATGCTTCCCTCGCTAGACCAAGCTGGTGGTCCATTCAACGCATCTGCAATGTATGTGTTTTGTTCCAGGAGAACAAGATGCGAACAAAGCCTATCGCAAAAAAGTCGGCAGCGTCCACCAGCCCTGTGTACGCGCGGCCTCCGCCGCCGCGTCGCGCGCGCCGGTGTCGCCGAAAATGGCAAAGCAGGTCGCCCCCGATCCCGACATGCGCGCCAGCTCGACGCCCGGCGCGCTCGCCAGCAGGGCGAGCACCGAGTCGATCTGCGGCGCGATGGCGCGTGCGGGCGGCTCCAGGTCGTTGCGCCCCGCCGCCGCGACCGCCATCACCGCCCCCTGCCCCAGCGCGCCCCGGTCCACACCGTCCCAGCGCCCGAAGACCGCCGCCGTCGACACGCCGACGCCCGGATTGACCAGCAGCACCGGCCGCTCGCCCAGCGGCTCCAAGGGTTGGAGGGCATCGCCCTTCCCTTCGCCGCGCGCGGTCTTCCCGAGCAGGCAGGCAGGCACATCCGCGCCCAGTTCCGCCGCCAGCGCGAACAGCGCGGGATCATCGGTCGCGACGCCGTGCAGCCGCGCCAGCGCGCGCAAGGTTGCCGCCGCATCCGCCGAACCACCGCCAATGCCGGAGGCAACGGGCAAATGCTTGTCGAGGGTGATCGCATGGGCATCGCCCACGCCGAACTGCGCACCGAAACCGCGCGCCGCGCGCATGACGAGATTGTCGTCCTGCGACTCGCCCGCCAGCACGGCCGCGAACGGCCCGGTCAGCGTCAGGCTGGGGCTGTCCGCCCGCTCGACCGTGACGACATCGCCGTCACGGCAAAAGGCGAACAGCGTCTCCAGATCATGATAACCATCGTCACGACGACGACGCACATGGAGCGCCAGGTTGATCTTGGCCGGGGCGGTTTCGACGATCGCGGTCATGTCCATCCCATGCGTCGCATAGCCCCGCTCGGCAAGGCCGGTCAGCCCGCGATCTTTGCGGCCAGCCTGGCCTGCTCTGCAGCATCCGCCGTCAGGGCCGCCGCGCGCCAGGCATAACGTGCCTCGTAACGCCGCCCCAGCGCCCAATAGATGTCGCCGAGATGGTCGTTGATCTCGCTATTGGCGGGTTCGGCCATGGCAGCGCGCTCAACCAACGGCAGACCGCGCTTGGTCTGTCCCGCCTTGAAATAGGCCCAGCCGAGCGAATCGGTGATCGACGCATCGTCGGGAGCCAGCTTGCTCGCCTTTTCAAGCAGCGCAAGCGAGCCGGGCACGTCCTTGCCCCGCTCGATCCGGGCATAGCCGAGATAGTTGAGCGCCAACGGCTGGTCCGGTCCGAGTTCGACCGCCTTGGCCAGCGCCACGTCCGCCTCGTCCTTGCGCCCGGCCTGGTCGAGCGCCCCGCCATATTGCAGCCACGCCGCCCAGGGCAGTGCAGGGTCGGCGCGGGTTACGCGTTCATACCAGGGCGCCGCGTCGGCCGGGCGCCTGGCGGCGATCAACTGGTCGGCATAGACCTGCCAATCGTCGAGGCTGGACTCCTTCGCGGTCGCCAGCCCCTGTGCCAGCATCAGTGCCTCGCCCTGCCGCCCCGCCTCGGCGAGCAGGCCGATGCGGACGATCGCGGCGCGGTGTGCAAAGGCGCCACCCGGGCGCACATCCCTGATCGCGGCGATGGCGGCATCCCAGGCCTCGTCCTTCGACAGGGCCTCGGCCATGATCAGCCGGGCGCGGTCATTGTCGGGGTCGGCGACCAGGGCGGTGCGGGTCAATGCGATGACCAGCGGGCGCGGCCCCTCGCTCGCCAGCTCGGCGCCGATCCGCACCAGCAGTCGCGACACGCCGAACCCGAGGTCCGGTTTGGCGCCCAGCGCCTTGCGATCGGCCAGGACGAGGGGATCGCTGAGCAGCGCGCGGGCATCGGCTTCGTCGCCACGTCCCGCCATGATCTCGGCCGCCGCGATCCGGGTGTCGGGCGCGGCGCGCATCGTCTCCAGCAGGACGCGGACCGAGGCCGGGTCGATCCGCTTGCTCGCCAGCGCGAGAAGGATGCGATGCTCGTCGGCCAGCCGCTTGGCCACCGGCTCCTTGCCCGCACTGTCGAGGCCGGGCTCGACCGGTTGCTTGCGGTCCCACGCCGCCCAGGCACGCAAGGTCGGCGAGAGGATGCGCAATGCGCCGCCATCGATCCGCTTCAGCGCCGCGTCATAGTCCGCCCGGTCACCTTTACGCGCCGCGATCGCCAGGTCGAGCAGCGCCACGTCGAGCGGCGCGACATTCTCGGCCTCCATCACCCGCGCGGATTTCAGGGCCAACGGCATGTCGCCGCTGGTCATCGCCTCGCGATAGGCACGCACCGCGACCGCCGGATCGTCCGGCCAGCCCGCCAGCGCGATCGCGTAGTCGCCGCTTGCGGCCGTCGCGCGCCCTTCCGACGCGGCCACCCGCGCCGCCAGATAGGCCGATAGCGGCGAGCGGGGCACCTCCACCGCCGCCAGCGCAGGCACGGACCAGCAGGCCCCGACCAGCAACACCCCGGTCAGGGCACGCAGCAACGAACGCTTACATATTGGGATAATTGGGTCCTCCGCCACCTTCCGGCACGACCCAGTTGATGTTCTGGGTCGGATCCTTGATGTCGCACGTCTTGCAGTGGACGCAGTTCTGGGCGTTGATCACGAATTTCGGATCGCCCTCTTCGACGCCCACCACCTCGTAAACACCGGCCGGACAGTAGCGTTGCGCGGGTTCGTCGAACAAGGGCAGGTTGTGTTCGATCGGCACATCCGCGTTCTTCAGCGTCAGGTGGACCGGCTGGTCCTCCTCGTGATTGGTGTTCGACAGGAATACCGAGGACAGGCGGTCGAAGGTCAGCACGCCGTCGGGCTTGGGATAGTCGGGCTTCTTCACCTGATCCTTGCGCCACAGGCTTTCGTGATCGGGCTTGTGCTTCATGGTGAAGGGCATCTTCAGGCCCAAATGCTCGGCCCACATGGTCGCGCCCGCCAGCCCGGAACCCAGCGTGTCGCCATATTTCTTGACCAGCGGCACGACGTTGCGGACGGTCGACAGTTCCTTGTAGAGCCAGGACGCGCGGAACGCCTCCGGGTAATCGGTCAGCTCGTCGCCTTCGCGCCCCGCCTGCACGGCGGCGAACGCGGCTTCGGCGGCCAGCATCGCCGACTTCATCGCGCCGTGCGTGCCCTTGATCCGCGGCACGTTGAGGAAGCCCGCCGAACAGCCGACCAGCACGCCGCCGGGGAAGGTCAGTTTGGGGATCGCCTGAAGCCCGCCGTCATTGATCGCCCGCGCGCCGTAGGAGACGCGCTTGCCGCCCTTCAGCAGTTCGGCGATGACCGGATGGGTCTTCCACTTCTGCATCTCCTGGAACGGGGAGATATAGGGGTTGGTATAGTTCAGCCATGTCACGAAGCCGAGCGCCACCTGCCCGCCCGCCTGGTGATAGATGAAGCCGCCGCCATTGGCGTCATGGCCCAGCGGCCAGCCTTGCGTATGGATCACCCGGCCCGGCACATGCTTGGCGGGGTCGATGTCCCACAGCTCCTTGATACCGAGACCATAGACCTGCGGCTGGCTGTCACGGGCCAGATCGAACTGACGGATGATCTCCTTGGACAGATGCCCGCGAACGCCCTCGGCGAAGAAGGTGTATTTGGCATGCAGCTCCAACCCCGGCTGATAGTCGGACTTGCGTGTTCCGTCGCGCGCGATACCCATGTCGCCGGTCGCGACGCCCTTCACCCGGCCATCGTCGTGGAACAGGATTTCGGCGGCGGCGAAACCGGGGAAGATCTCGACGCCCAGTTCCTCGGCCTTGCCCGCCAGCCAGCGGCACAGATTGCCGAGACTCCCGGTATAGGTGCCCTTGTTGTGCATGAAGGGCGGGGTCAGCGCGTGCGGCAGGTTGCGATGCTTGCCCGCGCTCAGGATCCAGTGGAGGTTCTCTGTCACCGGCACCTCGGCCAGCGGACAGCCATCCTCGCGCCAGTCGGGCAGCAGTTCGTCGAGCGCGATCGGGTCGATCACCGCGCCCGACAGGATATGCGCGCCGACCTCCGATCCCTTTTCGAGGACGCAAACGGCGAGTTCTCCGCCCTGTTCGGCCGCCAGCTGTTTCAGGCGGATCGCCGCCGACAGGCCCGCCGGACCCGCGCCGACGATCACCACGTCATAGGGCATCGATTCGCGTTCGCTCATGGCATCCTCGCATCTGGTCCGCGCCCTGCCATACCGGCCCGCTTCGTGCGGGTTCGTCCGGGCGCGGACGGGAAACATCTTGTCCCGACCGTCGATCCGACAGATTGACGCGCACGTCAACCTTGCAGCATGGGCTTACCCCATATGGGGGCTCTTCCAACGTTCGACACCGCACCGCTCGACGGTGCCCTCGCGGCCAGCATACTCGACTGGTGGCACGATGCGGGCGTCGACCTGCTGGTCGAGGACGAACCCCGCGACTGGAGCGCGCCGGAGCCTGTGCGGGCACCCCGCGTCATGCCGGGCCAGCCCCCAGCCGCCGCCCCCGTTGCCACTTCGGTCGCGTCCCTGCCCGACACACTGGAAGCGTTCCTGGCCTGGCGGCTGTCCGATGCCGCGCCGGAGGCGTCGTGGGACGGCATTTCGCTGACCGCGACCGGCCCGGCCGACGCCGCGCTGATGGTGCTGGTCGACTGCCCGGACCGCGATGACGGCGATGCGGGCCAGATCCTGTCGGGTGCGCCGGGGCGGCTGTTCGACCGGATGCTCGCCGCCATGGGCCTGTCGCGCGAGACGGTGCATATCGCCTCGGTATGCGCGCGGCGGCCGATCGCGGGCCGTACGCCCGCCGGACTGGAGACGCGGCTGGCCGAGATTGCGCTGCACCATGTCGCGCTCATCGCCCCCCGCGGGCTGCTTCTGCTCGGCAATGCGGCGAGCCGTGCCGTGCTCGGGACCGAATTGACCGACGCACGCGGACATTCCCATGCCATTGACCATAAAAGCGGAAAAAGCACGGCTGTCGCCACCTTCCATCCGCGCTTCCTGATCGAGAAGCCGATGGCGAAGGCGGAAAGCTGGAAAGACTTGCAAAGGGTCATGGGGGATTTGCGCGCATGAAACTGGGCCGGACGATCGCGAAGGGCGCGACCATCGGGGCTTTGTTGACGGTCATCGGTGGTGCGGCCCTGGCTGCCGAACCTGGCTCCAACGCCGACGTCCGCAGCCCTGCCGCGCTCAAGGCCCCGCCCGCCATCCCCGCGCTGCTCGATGCCGATCAGAAGGCGGGCTATATGCGCGTCTTCGCCGCGATCCGGGACAGCCGCTGGACCGACGCGCAACTGGAACTGGACTCGCTCAAGCCCGGTCCGCTCCACGCCATCGCCCGCGCCGAACTCTACACCGCCAAGGGGTCCCCCAGGGTCGATGTCGAGCGGCTGGTCGCCCTGCTGAACGAAGCGCCCGAACTGCCCCAGGCCGAACAGCTGGCCCGCCTCGCCCGCTCGCGCGGCGCGCATGACCTTCCACCCCTGCCCGAAGCCCATACGCTGATCTGGCAGGACGGCGCCCCGCGCCGCACCCGCGCCAAGAGCGTGCGCAGCGATCAGATCGCCGCCGATCTGGCCGTCCGGATGCAGCCCTTCGTCAAGGCGGACGACGGCCCCTCCGCCCGCGCGCTGCTCGAATCGACGCAAGGCCTGTCGCCCGAGGCGCTGACCGAATGGCAGCAGAAGGTCGCGTGGATCTATTTCCTCAGCGGCGACGATACCAATGCCCGTATCCTGGCGGCGCAGGCCGCCGAAGGGTCGGGCGACTGGGCCGTCCAGGGCCGCTGGACCGTCGCCCTGTCGGCGTGGCGGCAGAATGACTGCCAGGCCGCCGCGACCGCCTTCGAGGGGACGGCGGCGCGCGCCACGGACGTCGATCTGCGCGCCGCTGCGCTGTATTGGGCCGCACGCGCCGACATGGTGTGCGGCCGCCCCGACAAGATCGAGGGCCGCCTGCGCTCCGCCTCGCAGTTCCGCGAAAGCTTCTACGGCCAGCTCGCCCGGCAGGCACTGGGAATGCGCGGTGATCGCGAGCCCAGGGGACAGCTGGTCGCGACCGACTGGGCCGCGCTGGATCGTCGCCCCAATATCCTGGTGGCCGCAGCGCTGGTCGAAGTCGGCGAAACCGACCTCGCCGATCAGGTGATCCGCCAGCAGGCACGGATCGGCCAGCCGTCCGAGTTCCGCAGCCTCGTCCGCCTGGCCGAATCGCTCGACCTGCCCGCGACCACCGTCTGGCTGGCACATAACTGCCCGGCCGGTGTCACCGCCACGGCGGAGGCGCGCTATCCGACGCCCAGCTGGAAGCCCGACAGCGGCTGGCGTGTCGACAAGGCGCTGGTCTATGCCCACACGCTCCAGGAGAGCGGTTTCCGCAACAAGGTGGTCAGCCCGGCGGGCGCCTATGGCCTGATGCAGATCATGCCCGCCGCCGCGACCGATTTCGCACGTGAGCGCGGCGTATCGATCGACCGCAGCGCCCTGACCAAGCCGTCGACCAACATGGATATCGGCCAGCGCCATCTGGAGCGGCTGCGCGACATGACCGGCGTGACCGGCGGCCTGCTACCCAAGGTGATCGCGGCCTATAATGCCGGGCCGAAGCCGGTGGGCGAGTGGAACAGCCTGGTCCGCGACAATGGCGATCCCCTACTCTATATCGAGAGCATCCCTTATTGGGAGACGCGCGGATACGTCACCATGGTCCTGCGCAATTACTGGATGTATGAGAGCCAGACCGGCAAGCCGAAGTCGCCCAGCCGCGCGGCGCTGGCCCAAGGCCTGTGGCCGCGCTTCCCCGGCCTGCCGGGCGCCTCGGCGATCCGCCTGCAACGCCCGAACGTCGCACAGGCGAGCGTGACGCCCAAGACGACCCTCGCCCTGAATGCGACGGTCAGCCCGCAGTCGAATACGACGATGCCTCAGGCGAATTGATGCGGGTTTGCGGCTGGGGGGATTCCCCTGGCCTTCGACTTCGCTCAGGCTGAGCGGGGGTTGGTGTTCGCTCCCACCTCCGTGCGCGCTGAGCCAAGTCGAAGCGCACGCCGACACAGCAGTTGCGCGCAAAAGTCATAGGTCCCCGCTCCGTTCAGCCTGAGCCAAGTCGAAGGCCACGCCCCGCCGCATCCAAAACGCCCCCGAAACCACCGATCGGACGTTCACCCCGCCATGCCCATCGACACGACCCGCAACTTCACCCCCGTCCGCATCGCGGTCCTGACCGTCTCCGACACCCGCTCGCTGGCCGAGGATCGCTCCGGCGACACGCTCGCGGGCCTGCTCACCGACGCGGGTCATGAACTCGCCGACCGCACCATCCTGCGCGACGATGCCGACCAGATCGTCGCACAGCTCAATCGCTGGATCGACGACGCCAGCATCGACTGTATCCTGACCACCGGCGGCACCGGCGTCACCGGCCGCGATGTCACCCCCGAAGCGGTCGAGCGCGTCGCCACCAAGATGATCCCCGGCTTCGGCGAGCTGTTCCGCTGGCTGAGCTATCAGACCATCGGCACCTCGACCATCCAGTCCCGCGCCTGCGCCTGTGTGGCGCGCGGCACCTATATCTTCGCGCTCCCCGGCTCGACCGGCGCGGTCAAGGACGCCTGGAACGGCATATTGCGCGACCAGCTCGACAGCCGCCACCGTCCCTGCAACTTCGTCGAGTTGATGCCCCGCCTGCTGGAGCAATAATCAGTCGGCCTGCATCGCCGCGAGTTCATGCCCGTCGACATCGCGAAAGTGAAAGCGCCGCCCGCCCGGAAAGGCGAAGATCGGCACGACGACCGCCCCGCCTGCCGCCTCGACCGCCGCCAGCGTCGCGTCGAGATCATCGACCCGGATGACCGGCAGCGGCGCCTTAACTCTGTCCGATGCGGCATCGAGCCCGACATCGGTATCCCCGCTCATCGTCGCGGCATAATCCGGCCCGAAATCGGTGAAGGTCCAGCCAAACGCCCCCGCATAAAAATGCTTCGCCGCCGCCCGGTTACCGACCGGCAATTCCAAATATTCCAGCCGCGCCATTCCCCCCTCCGTTCTCGATGCGTTCCGATGATGGTCGAATCGTGACGTGGCCGCAAGCCCCATAGGCTTGCACGTGTGTTCTCTTTATGTTCTAATCAGATCATGCCGAAGATCGCAGCTCGAGGGGCCACCCACAACGCGACGAGCCGACGCTTCGCCCTGCCGGAGCGGGAGGCGGATGGCGACTGGCTCGACGCCCGGTCGCTGGTCGACGGCGCGCCGCCGCCGCTGCGGACCAGCGTGACGGTCCTGACGCCACGCACGATCCTGACCCGAAACAGCTCACCCGACGTGCCGTTCAGCCAGTCGATCAACGCCTATGCCGGGTGCGAGCATGGCTGCATCTATTGCTTTGCCCGGCCGACCCACGCCTATCACGACCTGTCGCCGGGGCTGGATTTCGAGAGCCGGCTGTTTGCCAAGCCGGATGCCGCCGCGTTGCTTCGCGCCGAGCTGGCCAAGCCGGGCTACCGCGTCGCGCCGATCGCGCTGGGCACCAATACCGACCCATATCAGCCGATCGAGGGTGAGTGGCGGATCACGCGGTCCATCCTGGAAGTGCTGGCGGAAACGGATCATCCGGTGGCGATCACCACGAAGTCCGACCGCGTGGTGCGCGATATCGATATTCTCGCCACGATGGCGGCCAAGGGGCTGGCGACCGTGTGCGTCTCGGTCACGTCACTCGATGCCAAGGTGGCGCGCACCGTCGAACCGCGCGCGCCGACGCCCGAGCGACGGCTGACTGCGGTTGCGAAACTGGCGGCGGCGGGTATCCCCACCTATGTCTCGATCGCACCCGTCATCCCCGCGATCACCGATCACGAGATCGAACATCTGGTCGCCCGCGCCGCCGAAGCGGGCGCGCGGCATGCCTTCTTCATTCCGGTCCGCCTGCCGCATGAAGTCGCGCCGCTGTTCCGCGCCTGGCTGGACACGCATTTCCCCGACCGGGCGGGTAAGGTGATGGCGATCATCCGGTCCTTGCGCGGCGGGCGGGACAATGATCCCGATTTCTTCACCCGGATGAAGGGGCAAGGGCCGTGGGCGGACCTGCTGCGCGTCCGCTTTCACCGTGCCTGTCGGCGGCACGGGCTCAATCTGGATCGGCCCATGCTCGACACCAGCCGGTTCCGTCCGCCCAAAGGGCCGCAGGGCGAGCTGTTCTGAGGATCGTCCTGCCTGTCCAAGGCGTTATGCGATGGAAGGAGAAATGCCATGATGACCGACCCCGAACAGACCAGCCCGGACAATATGCCGAACGAGGATGAGGCGGACACCTCCGGCGGCGGCTATGGCAATCACGGTGATGCCGATGAGGCAGGGCAGGATCGGCGTGAAGTCGGTGGCTGATACAAGACCAGCATGACGGAGCCGCGGACCTTTTTTACGGCCAGCAAGCAACCAAGCTGGCAGCTGCATATTCCTTCCCTGTAAGGGGAAGGGGACCAGCGTAGCTGGTGGAGGGGTATCCCCGGTCTCGATGGCGGGACACCCCTTCGTCAGGTCTGACGGCCTGCCACCTCCCCTTCCAGGGCAGGAATGGGAGGTGTCCGTGTTCGCCGAACACTCGTCGAAGGCGTGCCGTCCTACCCCACCAGCGCCAATCGCGCCTCGGACGATTTCATCGCCACCGCCTTCACGCCAGGCAAATCCTCGATATGGCTGGCCAATTCGGCGTCGAGCAGGAAGTTCCGCCCCAGCGTCAGCAGCGTATCGCCCTCCGGCCCCTCGATCCGGGCGCGGACCTCGCCCCGGCCGTTGCGCAGCGGATCGAGCATCGCATGCAGCGCCTTGAACGCCACCTTGTCGGTCACCGTCACCTCCACCACGAATTTGGCGGTGCTGGCGAGGCCATCGAACAGCTGCACCCGCTTGACGCTGACGCGCGGAGCTTCCTCACCCGGTCGGCGGTCCAGCTCGACGGTAATGAGCGCACAGTCGCCTTCCTTCGCCGCCTTTTCCAGATCCGCCGCGACCGAGTCGTCGAAACAGGTCGCCAGAAACTGCCCCGTCGCGTCCGACAGCTGCGCCATCATGTAGCGCTTGCCGCGCGCCGATGTCCGCCAGCGCGCATCCTCGACCAGCGCCGCCATGGTCGCGCCGATCCGCGCGCCGTCGTCGGGGATAACGAGGTCGGTCAGCGAGGTATAGGTCCGCGCACCGTGCATCTTGGCGATATGCGCATGGCGGTCGACCGGGTGCGCCGAGAAATAGAAGCCGAACGCCTCCTTCTCCTGCTCCATCCGCTGCGACAGGGTCCAGCGGGTCCCGTTCGGCAGCTTGATCGCGTCGCCCGCGACTTCGGTTTCGCCGAACAGTCCCCCCTGCCCGCTCGTCCGCCCCTCATGGGTGCGCGCGGCGATGGCGAGGACGGTTTCAGCGACCGCATGGACGCCCGCACGATTGGCTTCGATGCCGTCGAATGCCCCCGCCGACGCCAGCGTCTCCAGCTGGCGCTTGTTCATCAGGCGCGGATCGACCCGCTTGGCCAGCGCATCGAGCGAGGCGAACGCGCCGCCCGCCTGCCGCTCGACGACCAGCTTCTCCATCGCCCCCTCGCCCACCGACTTGAGCGCGCCCAGTGCATAGCGGACGGCCAAGCCATCCTCATGCGCCTCGACATCGAACTCGGCCTGGCTGGCGTTGATGCAGGGCGGCAACATCGTCACCCCCATGCGCCGCGCGTCGTCAACGAAGATCGCCAGCTTGTCGGTCAACGCCATGTCATAGCACATCGACGCGGCGTAGAATTCGTGCGGATGATGCGCCTTGAGCCACGCCGTCTGATAGGCGAGCAGCGCGTAGGCGGCCGCATGGCTCTTGTTGAAACCGTACCCGGCGAACTTGTCGATCAAGTCGAACAGCTCATTGGCCTTTTGCGCCGGGATGCCGTTCACCTCCTGGCATCCCTTGACGAAGATGGCGCGCTGCGCATCCATCTCCGCCTTCACCTTCTTGCCCATCGCGCGACGGAGAAGATCCGCGCCGCCCAGCGAATAGCCCGCCAGGATCTGGGCGGCCTGCATCACCTGTTCCTGATAGACGAAGATGCCGTAGGTTTCGGACAATATCTGTTCGAGCAGGGGATGCGGGTAGATGATCTCCTCGGTCCCCTGCTTGCGTCGGCCGAAGCTGGGGATATTGTCCATCGGACCCGGCCGGTACAGCGACACGAGTGCGATGATGTCGCCGAAATTGGTCGGCCGCACGGCGGACAGCGTGCGCCGCATCCCTTCTGATTCCAGCTGGAACACGCCGACCGTGTCGCCCTTCTGGAGCAGGGCATAGGTCGCCTCGTCGTCCCAGAGCAGCGCGCCGAGATCGACCACGACCCCGCGCTTGGCGAGCAACTGCACCGCCTTTTGCAGGACCGACAGGGTCTTCAGGCCCAGGAAGTCGAACTTGACCAGCCCCGCGCCCTCGACGAACTTCATGTCGAACTGCGTCACCGGCATGTCCGAGCGCGGATCGCGGTAGAGCGGCACCAGCTGCGCCAGCGGCCGGTCGCCGATCACCACACCGGCGGCGTGGGTGGACGAGTGGCGCGGCAGGCCCTCCAGCTTGGTGGCGAGATCGAGCAACCGGCGGACCTGGTTGTCGTTGGCATATTCCTTGGCCAGTTCGGGCACGCCGTTCAGTGCGCGCTTCAGGTCCCAGGGATCGGTCGGGTGGTTGGGCACCAGCTTGGCGAGACGGTCTACCTGGCCATAGCTCATCTGGAGCACGCGGCCGGTGTCCTTCAGCACCGCGCGCGCCTTCAGCTTACCGAAGGTGATGATCTGCGCGACCTGATCGCGACCGTACTTCTCCTGCACGTAGCGGATGACCTCGCCACGCCGGGTTTCGCAAAAGTCGATGTCGAAGTCGGGCATCGACACGCGTTCCGGGTTCAGGAAGCGCTCGAACAGCAAACCCAGCTTCAGAGGATCGAGATCGGTGATGGTCAGCGCCCAGGCGACGACTGAGCCCGCGCCCGAACCACGCCCCGGACCCACGGGAATGTCGTGATCCTTGGCCCATTTGATGAAGTCGGCCACGATCAGGAAGTATCCGGGGAAGCCCATCTGGATGATGATATCGACCTCGAACTTCAATCGCTCGTGATAGGCCTCGCGCCAGCCGGGCTCGCCCTCGCCCTCCAGCTCGGCGATGCGGTCGAGCCGCGCCTCCAGGCCCGCAAAGGCGTCGCGACGGAGCATCTCGGCCTCGCCCTCGCGGTCGCCCGCAAGGCTGGGCAGGATCGGCTTGCGCCACGGGGCCATGACGGCACAGCGTTGCGCGACGACCAGCGTGTTCTCGATCGCTTCGGGCAGGTCGGCAAAGAGCTGCTTCATCATCTCGGCGGGCTTGAGCCACGCCTCGGGACAGCTTTTCGGGCGATCGTCCATTTCGACATAGGTCGAATTGGCGATGCACAGCATGGCGTCATGCGCGTCGCGGAAACCGCTATCGGTGAAACAGCAGGGGTTCGTCGCGACCAGCGGCAGGTCGCGGTCATAGGCCAGGTCGATCAGGTCCTGCTCCGCCGCCATCTCGATGGGGTCGTCGCGGCGCGCGAGTTCGACATAGAGCCGATCGCCGAAGATCGCCTGCAATCGGTCGGCATAGGCCTTGGCCCGATCCGGCTGCCCTTCGGCGAACAGGCGCGCGATACCCCCCTCGCCGCCCGCGGTCAGCGCGATCAGGCCCTTGCTGAACTTCTCCAGCGTGTCGAACCCGACATGCGCGGCCAGTTCGATCGGCCGATCCAGATGCGCCGCCGACACCAGCGCGCACAGATTGTCATAGCCGGCCATGTCCTGCGCATAGAGCGCGACCCAATCGACCACCGCGCCGACATTGTCGGGCATGTCGGGACGCGCGATGCCCAGCATCGTGCCGATGACCGGCTGCACGCCCGCCTTCTTCGCCGCGTCCGAAAAGGCCATGGCGGCATACAGCCCGTTGCGGTCGGTCAGCCCGGCGGCGGGAAAGGCGTTCGCCTTGGCCTGCGCCGCAATCGCCTTGGGATCGATCGCGCCGTCGAGCATCGTGAAGGAGGAAAAGATGCGAAGCGGCACATATCCGGAATGCATTCTCCATCCCTATCCGACCGCGCATGATTCGACCAGTGCGGAACCCCGCCGTCGGAACACCGCCCAAGCCGATCCGTTATGCCAACAGAAGAACCAATCCAGATCAGGGCGAACGACGATGACCGACAGCGACCGTTCCTTTGCCGCCTCTTTCCAGCCCGGCGCGGGTTGGGGCTGGATCCTGGCCTATGGCATCCTGTCGGCGCTGCTCGGGCTGGCGGCCTTCCTGTTTCCGGTCCCTGCGACACTGGCGGCAACGCTGGTGATCGGGGCCTTCTTCATCGCCTCGGGACTGGTGTCGATCGGCGCCGGCATTTTCGGCAAGGGCCATGAGGGGCGCGGCTATGCGATCGGGTTCGGGCTGGTGTCGCTGATCATCGGGCTGATCATGGCGTTGGAGCCTGCGACGGGTGCGATCTCGATCACGCTGCTGGTGACGGTGTGGCTTGGCCTGCGCGGGGCACTGGAAATCGGGCTGGGCGCACGGATGCGGCGGCGGCGCGGGTGGATGATCGCGCTGGGCGTGCTGAACATCCTGCTCGCGCTGTTCGTGCTGGCGACGCTGCCATGGAGCGCGATGACGCTGCCGGGTTATATCCTGGGGCTGAGCTTCCTGTTCGGCGGGATCACGGCGATCGCCTCGGCGCTGGACCATAAGAAGGGGGCGAGCGCGTTTTCGATTTGAGGGGGCAAAACCCCGTTCAGGCTGAGCGTAGTCGAAGCCCATGCCCCGGCATCCGCTAAAAGGGCACGGTTACCCTTGGCCTTCGACTTCGCTCAGGCTGAACGGAGGTTGGGAATAATAGTTCGCCCCGTTCAGGCTGAGCGAAGTCGAGGCGCAGGCTCCGCCCTAGCGAAGCCGTGCCTCGATATCCTTTACCAGATCCTCGGGCTTGGTCGTCGGGGCATAACGCGCGACCACCTGACCATCCCGGTCCACCAGAAACTTGGTGAAGTTCCACTTGATCGCCTTGGTCCCCAGCACGCCCGGCGCCTGGGCCTTGAGCCACTGGAACAGCGGATCGGCATCGTCGCCATTGACGTCGACCTTCGCCATGACCGGAAAGCTGACGTCATAGGTCAGCGAGCAGAAGTGCGCGATCTCCGCCGCATCCCCCGGCTCCTGCGCGCCGAACTGGTTGCAGGGAAAGCCCAGCACCGTCAGACCCTGCCCCTCATAGCGGCGATGGAGCGCCTCCAGTCCTTCATATTGCGGGGTAAAGCCGCATTTCGACGCGGTGTTGACGATCAGCAGCGCGCGCCCCTCAAAGGTCGCCATGTCGAGCGCCTGACCATCCGCCGCCTTGACGGTGAAATCCGTGATACCGCTCATGCGTATTTCCCCAGCAGATAGTCGAGATTGGCCCGGACGCCCGGCCATTCGCGGTCGATGATCGAATAGACGACGCTGTCGCGGATGCGCCCATCGGCCATCACCTGATGCCCGCGCAGCACGCCGTCCTTCCTGGCGCCCAGGCGTTCGATCGCCGTCTGGCTGCGCGTGTTCAGCGTATCGGTGCGAATCTGGATCGCCTGGCACCCCATGACCTCGAAGGCATGGGCCAGCAGCATCCGCTTCGCCTCGGTATTGACGCCGGTCCGCTGGACGCGGGTGGCGTAGAAGGTGCCGCCGATCTCCAGCCGACGATGCTGGGCCGCGATCCGCATATAGCGCGTGGTGCCGACGACCTCGCCGCCCGGCGTCTCGACCGTGAAGAGCAGCGCTCGGCCCACGTCGCGCTCTTTCAGCGCCGCCGCCAGCCACCGCTCGGGCGTCTTCATCATCGACACATTGGCGAAGAAGATATTCCAGAGATCGCCCTCGCGCGCCACCTCGACCAAGGCGGGCAGGTCGGCCTCGACAAAGGGGCGGAGCGTGACGTGGCGGCCGGTCAGCGTCGGCGTCTCGGTCCAGACGCTCATTGCAGGCGCCCTTCGTGGAGGCGAACCACCCGGTCCATCTTCAGCGCCAGCCGTTCGTTATGCGTCGCGACCAGCGCTGCCGAGCCTTCGCCGCGGACCAGGCGCAGGAACTCGTCGAGCACGATTTGTGAGGTATGCTCATCGAGATTGCCCGTCGGCTCGTCGGCCAGCACCAGCGGCGGCTGGTTGGCGAGCGCGCGGGCGACCGCCACCCGCTGCTGCTCGCCGCCGGACAGCTGGCTCGGCCGGTGCGTCAGCCGGTGGCCAAGGCCGAGCGCGGTCAGCAATCCCTTCGCACGCATTTCGGCGGCCTCGGGCATCGCACCCTTCACCAGCTGCGGCAGGACGACATTCTCGATCGCGTTGAAGTCCGGCAGCAGATGGTGGAACTGATAGACGAAGCCCAGATAGTCACGCCGCGCGACGGTGCGACCATGCGAGTCGAGCTTCGACACCTCCTCGCCCGCAATGCGGATCGAGCCGGAGAAACCGCCCTCCAACAGACCCACCGCCTGCAACAGCGTGGACTTACCCGAACCGGACGGCCCGAGCAGCGCGACGATCTCGCCCGGCGCGATGGCCAGGTCGACGCCGCGCAGCACCTCGATGGTCTGGCCGCCCTGGGTGAAGCTGCGCGACAATTCGCGCGTAGCCAGCACGGGCTCGGCGGCATGGGGCTGGGCGACCGTTCCCATGCGGATGATCGGATCATTCATAGCGCAGCACCTGAACCGGGTCCGTGCTCGCCGCCTTCCAGGCGGGGTAGAGCGTGGCGAGGAAAGAAAAGACGAGCGCCATCGACGCGATCACGACGATCTCGACCGGATCGGGCTTGGACGGCAACTCGGTCAGATAGCGGATCGAGGGGTCCCAGAGATTCTGACCGGTCACGAACTGGACGAAATTCACAACCGCCTGACGATAGAACAGGAACACCGCACCCAGCCCCAGGCCAGCGACCGTGCCCAGCGCGCCGATGATCGTGCCCACCGTCATGAAGATGCGCATCAGCCCGCCGCGCGTCGCCCCCATCGTGCGCAGGATCGCGATGTCGCGCGTCTTGGCGCGGACCAGCATGATCAGCGAGGACAGGATGTTGAACACCGCGACCAGGATGATGATCGACAGCACGGTGAACATCGCCACCCGCTCGACCGCCAGCGCCTCGAACAGCTGCGCGTTCATCGTCCGCCAGTCGGCGATGACCGCGCGCCCGCCCAGCTTGTCGGCCAGCGGCGCCAGGATCTGGCCCACCCGGTCGGCGTCGACCGTCTGCACCTCGACCATGCCGACCGTGTCGCCCATCAGCAGCAGAGTCTGCGCATCCTCGATGGGCATGATGACATACGCCTTGTCATAGTCGTACACCCCGATCTCGAAGATGGCGCCGACCGTATAGCTGACGATGCGCGGCACGGTGCCGAACGGCGTCGTCTGCCCCTGCGGACTGATCAGCGAAATTTCCGAGCCGACCTGCGCACCCAGCGCCTCGGCCAGGCGGCTGCCGATCGCGATGCGGCCGCTGCCCGGCGTGATGCTGTTCAGATTGCCCATGATGATCTTGGAGCGGATGGCCGAATTACCACGGATATCGGCGACCCGCATGCCGCGGACCAGCACCGCCTCGACCCGGCCGTTATAGCTGGACATCAAAGGCTGTTCGATCATCGGCACCGCGCTCGTGACACCGGGCGTGGCGCGCGCATCACGCACGATGTCGCGCCAGTCGGGCAGGCGTCCGCCCACCCCCTGCACCACGGCATGGCCGTTCAAGCCGACGATCTTGTCGAACAGCTCGGCGCGAAAGCCGTTCATCACGCTCATGACGATGACGAGCGCGGCGACGCCCAGCATGACCGCGACCAGGCTGATCGAGGCGACCAGGAAGATAAACGCCTCTCCCTTGCCCGGCAGCAGATAGCGCCGGGCGATCATCCGTTCATAGCGTGACAGGATCATTGATGTCCGATCGATCCGTGGAGAAACTGAAAAGCCCTGGGGCTGTACGGGGGGCTTCGGGTGCTGGCAATGCCGCGCCCGGATTGGGAGGCCAAACGGCCGACCCCGCCCATTGTTGCGCGCACGCCACACATCCGAGTCAATCGTAGCGCGAATGCCGCAAGAGGGATGACAAGCCGCCCCGCCGTACCGTACCACCGTCTTACTGAGACACAGGCACCAAAGGCCGTGGTTCGGGGATTGCTCCAACGCTCACCCAACGAGGTTGATGCGGGAGCGGGAAAAGGGGGCTGACGAGCGATCGTCACGCAGGCGCCCGGATCGGAAACGGTCCGGGCGTTTGTCATTCGGGTCTCGTCGCGCATCATTCCACCCGCAAAGCCGCCGGAACCGGCTGAGGTACGGGGAGCTTCCAGACTCCGTCCCCAAATGCCGGCCCGGCGCCCGTTCACGGGATCTTCGCTATACCAGATCAAGATGAACCGAATGTGGACGAATCCTGAGATTCGCCTACCCAATCCTCCCCAAGCTTGCTTGGGGAGGGGGACCGCCGGGCGTCAGTCCGGTGGTGGAGGGGCCATGCCGTTGGCTGGCGTAACCCGCCCCTCCACCACCGCTAACGCGATGGTCCCCCTCCCCTTCGAAGATGGGGAGGATTTGTCTAGAACGACTTGGAAATGGTGAACCCATAGGTGCGCGGATCGCCTGGCTGACCCACGATCAGCCCGGTCGACCCCGATTGGGTGGCCAGCAGTTCGTAATAATCATGGTCGAACAGGTTACGCACCCAGACAAAGGCATTCCAGCTGCCCGGCGCCTTGAACCCGGCCCGAACGTTGGACAGGCTATAGCCATTGATGTCCGTATAGGCCGAGCGCGACGGATTGGATGAGAATTTCGACCGATAGCTGCCGTCATAACCCAGATAGAATTGCCCCTCGGTCCCTGCCACGGTTGCGGGCAGGTCATATTCCGCGCCGTAGGAAAAGGCCCAGCGCGACACGCCCGGCAGCCACTGGCCCGAGATGTCGCAATAGGGCAACGATGCCCCCGGCTTCCCCGCCGCGGCCGGGGTCCCGACGATCTGGCCGTTCACCACCGGCAGCGCGGTGCCGCCCGACAGCTCGGGCGGGCATGGCGCGTTGGTGAAGCGGGTATAACGCGCGTCGGTGAACGCCCCATTGGCATAGACGTTGAAACGCTGCGTCGGACGGAAGGCCGAGTCGATCTCGATCCCGCGCGTCCGCACCCGGCCCGCATTGGCGAGATAGCCGCGCAGAACGTTGACCTGAAGATTGTTCACCGTCGCCTGATAATCGCCGATCTCGGTCCAGAAGCCCGCGATGTTCACGGTCGCGCGGCGATCCGCGAACTGGGTCTTCAGCCCCAGCTCGAAATGATTGACCTTTTCGGGCCGCACCGTCTGCGTCGCCAGGATGGGGTTGTTCTGTGCATCGAGCGGCAGGCCGGACAGGTTGATCCCGCCCGACTTATAGCTGCGGGCGTAGGTGGCGTAATAATGGACGTTGGGATTGAATTCATAGGCGATGGTCAGGTCGCCGGACAGGTTCCAGTTGGTGAAGGAGGGCGTGTAGTTCTGCGGGGCGAGCACCCCACGCTGGTCGCTGGTCAGCGTCGTTGAGCCCGCCCCGTTGGTCACGACCGAAACATAGGAGCCGTCCTTGCGATCATAGTTCAGCCGCAGGCCCGGCGACACCGACAGGCGATCGTCGACATGCCAGGTCAGCTTGCCGAACAAGGCCGCCGAGGTGTTGGTGAAGCCGATCGTGTTGCGCGAGGTCAGGCCGTTCAGCGTCGCCGGATTGCGCCCGCCCGCGCTGGTCGGGTTGAGCAGGAAGGCGCTCGCCGCCGGTCCCTGGACCTGTAGCCCCTGCGTGTCGATCGATTGCCAGAAATAAAAGGCGCCCAAGACATAATCGAGCGTCCGCTTGCCATTGGAGGCGATCCGCACTTCCTGCGTCACCTGGCTCTGCTGCGACGGGTTGGCCGAGACGGTGGTGATCGGCAGGCCGATGAAATCGCGGTCGTTGGACGGATCCCAATGCCAGAAGCGCCATGCCGACACGCTGGTCAGCGTCGCCTCGCCCACATCCCAGTTCGCCACCAGCGACAGGCCGCCCAGCTCCTGCTTCGCGCGCAGATCGGTATCGACATCGGTCAGCCGGTCGAAGGCATTGGTCGACGGCACGCTATAGCCCTGCGCTGCCGCCAGTGCCGCATATTGCCGGGTGAGCGGCCGCTGCGTCGCGCCCACCCGCGCATAATATTGCACGCAGCAATTGGGGTTCTGCCGCGCATAATCACCCGACAGCGTCAGGTCGAGCGTCGGCGTCGCGTGCCACAGGAACTGGCTGCGCAGCGACAGATTGTCCTGCGAGTTCTGCCATTCCTGCTGGCGGGTATTATAGACGGTGCCGCGTCGCGTGGTGATCGACGTCGACAGCCGCACCGCGACCTTGTCATCGACGAGCGGGCCGGACACCGACGCCTTGCCCTGGAAGAAATCGTAATTGCCCCCACTCAGCTCGACCCGTGCCTCGGGCGTGAAGCTGGGCGGGCGGGTAATGATGTTGATCGCCCCCGCCGTGGTGTTCTTGCCATAGAGCGTACCCTGCGGCCCGCGCAGCACCTCGATCCGTTCGGTATCGGTGAAGTCGAACGTCGCCGAGGCGATGCGGCTGTAATAAACCTGATCGACATAGATGCCGACGCCCTGCTCGATCCCGTCATTGGTCAGCCCGAACGGCGCGCCCAGACCGCGGATATTGGCGGCCGAATTTCGCGGATTGGTCGAGTAGAATTGCAGCGTCGGCTGTATCTGGGTCAGCCGATTGACGTTGTAGGTCCCCGTCTCGGCCAGCGCGGTGCCGCCGATCACCGACATGGCGATGGGGACGCTCTGGATCGTCTCGGCCCGCCGCCGCGCGGTGACGACGACATCGCCCCCGCCCTGCTGCGCGGTGCCCAACCGCCCTTCGTCGCGGCGGGTCTGAGCGGTCTGCGGATCGGCATTCGGATCGGTTTGCGGATTGGCAGCGACGGCCGTCTGCGCCGCCAGGATGAAGGCCAGGGTCAAGGACATGGAAGCTCCCCTCTTAATTTCATCTCCTATTCACACATCGTTTTAGTAGGTGTTCAATCCAGCGATGGCTTGGCCCGCCCGAAGTTTTGCTTTTCGATCCTCAATGGCCCTTGAAGGCGCTTTTGCATGAACCATATGGGTTCGCGTGCGGTGCCGTTATCGGGCCGCACGGATGGGTCGAACCGCCCCGTGCCGGGGTGGACCGGCCGATCCCGTTTCAATTCGCTTCTGATGGAGGTTTTGACATGCGTATCGACCTGACTCCGTATCGCCGTTCGACCATCGGCTTCGACCGGCTGTTCGATCTGCTGGAGGCCAATTCGCGGGCCAATTCGGCGGAAAATTATCCCCCCTTCAACCTCGAGCGTCTGGCCGACGACCGTTACCGCATCACCCTGGCGGTGGCCGGTTTCAGCCGTGACGAGATCGAGATCACCGCGCAGCAGAACATGCTGCTCGTCACCGGCAAGAAGGATGACAAGGCGAACGCGCCCAACTTCCTGCATGTCGGCATCGCCAATCGCTCGTTCGAGCGGCGCTTCGAGCTGGCGGACTTCGTGTTCGTCGAGGATGCGCGCCTGAACGACGGCCTGCTCGTCATCGACCTCGTCCGCGAGGTGCCCGAGGCGATGAAGCCCAAGACGATCGCGATCAAGACGGGCCAGCCGCTCGCCGCGGTGGAACATCAGGTCAACGAGGCCAAGGCGGCGTAACCAGCTCGACGTCTTATTCTCCCTAAAGACGTCGCGGGGCGTCCGGGCCGACGGGTCCGGGCGCCTTTTGGTTTTCTCCCTACCTCCGTTCAGGCTGAGCGTAGTCGAAGCCCATGTCCGAACATCCGCCAAGAGGATAAGCCCTCCCTTGGCCTTCGACTTCGCTCAGCCTGAACGGAGGGTTTGTGCCTTCCGGGAAAAGAAAAACCCCGCCTCCATTATCTGGAGGCGGGGTTTCCCATCACACCAAGCGGCTCTGCTTCACCGCCGCTTCGATGAAGCTGGCGAAGAGCGGGTGCGGGTCGAAGGGCTTGGACTTCAGCTCCGGGTGGAACTGCACGCCGACGAACCAGGGATGGTCGGGCCGCTCGACGATTTCGGGCAGCGTGCCGTCCGGCGACATGCCGCTGAACACCAGGCCGCCCTTTTCCAGCGCTTCCTTATAGGTGGTGTTCACCTCATAGCGGTGACGGTGCCGCTCGGAGATGTCCTCGCTGCCATAAATGGACGCGACGACGCTGTTGCCCGCCAGCTTGGCGTCATAGGCACCCAGCCGCATCGTGCCGCCCATGTCGCCGCTCGCTTCGCGCTTCTCCAGCCCGTCGCGGCCCATCCACTCGGTGATGAGGCCGACGATCGGCTCGGAGGTCGGGCCGAACTCGGTCGAGGACGCATCGGCGATACCCGCCAGGTTCCGCGCACCTTCGACGCACGCCATCTGCATCCCGAAACAGATGCCGAAATAAGGCACGCGCCGTTCGCGGGCGAAGCGGACCGCCTCGATCTTACCCTGCGCACCGCGCTCGCCGAACGCGCCGGGGACGAGGATCGCGTGGCAGGGTTCGAGCTGCTGCGCGATCTCGCTTTCATCGCCTTCGAACAGTTCGGCGTCGATCCAGCGGATATGGACCTTTACCTTGTTGGCGATGCCGCCATGGACCAGCGCTTCGTTGAGCGACTTATAGGCGTCCTGCAGGCCGACATATTTGCCGACCACGCCGATCGTCACTTCACCTTCCGGGTTGACCAGGCGGTCGACGATCTCGGTCCAGCGCGACAGGTCGGGCGCACCCTCGGGCTCGATGCCGAACGCGCGCAGCACTTCCGAATCGAGACCCTCGGCATGATATTGGAGCGGCACCGCATAGATGCTCTTGGCGTCCAGCGCCGGGATGACCGCCGAGGGCGGTACGTTACAGAACAGGCCGATCTTGGCCCGGTCCGAGGCGGGCAGCGGATGCTCGCAGCGGCAGACCAGCACGTCGGGGGCCACGCCCAGCGCCGCGATCTCGCGCACCGAATGCTGGGTCGGCTTGGTCTTCAGTTCGCCCGCCGCCGCGATGTACGGCACCAGCGTGACATGGATGCTGATCGACTTGCCACGACCCAGCTCGTTCTTGAGCTGACGGATCGCCTCGATGAAGGGCAGCGATTCGATGTCGCCGACCGTCCCGCCGATCTCGCACAGGATGAAGTCGATCTCCTTGCCGTTCTCGTCGAGCGTGTCGGCCTTGGCGAACGCCTTGATCGCGTCGGTGACGTGCGGGATGACCTGGACGGTCGCGCCCAGATAGTCGCCGCGCCGCTCGCGCTCGATGATCGTCTTGTAGATGCGGCCCGAGGTCACATTGTCCGACTGGCGCGAGGATACGCCGGTGAACCGCTCATAGTGACCCAGATCGAGGTCGGTCTCGGCCCCGTCGTCGGTCACATAGACTTCGCCGTGCTGATACGGGCTCATCGTGCCCGGGTCGACGTTGAGATAGGGATCGAACTTGCGGATGCGCACGCTGTAGCCGCGCGCCTGCAAGAGAGCCGCAAGAGAGGCCGCCATGAGGCCTTTGCCGAGCGACGAAACCACGCCGCCGGTGATGAAGATATACCGCGCCATGGGAAGAATCGCCTAGCTTGGATGGGGTGGATACGACAACAGCAAAGATGCGCGCCGCCGGAAAATATCGGCGGCGCGTTGGCCTATGCTGCGATGGAAACGCGGTTTAGCGGGCGAGCGGAACCGCCGAATTGTCCGCAGGCGCCTGTGCAGGAGCAGCGCCGGTCGGGACCGGGGCGGGCGCGGGCTGGGTGATCGGTGCCTGAGTCGCGGGCGTGCGGGCCAGCGAGGTGTCGATGGCGGGCGCGCCGCGCGTCGCGGCCAGCACCGCCAGCAGGATCGAGAAGCCGACGAACGCGGTGGCCAGCACCGCCGTCGCACGGCTGAGGAAGTCTGCCGCGCCGCGCGCCGACATCAGCCCCGACGGGCTGCCCCCCATGCCCAGACCGCCGCCTTCCGACCGCTGCATGAGGATCACCGTGACCAGGGTCGCGGCGATGATGGCGTGGATGACGAGCAGAAATGCGAACATGAGGCGCGTATGATCCCGAACAAGGGGTGTGCGAAGGGGCGCACATAGGCGACGTGCGTGGCGGGATCAACCGTGCGGCGGATCGGAGTTCCCTTCCCCGCCCGTCCATGCACTGAAAAGGTTCCGAAAAATCCCTGCCACAAGTTGTTCATCTCGTCGGAACAGGAGTGAAACCACCACGGATAAAGGGCGTTATGACAACGAAACAACGCCCGGCAAAGCCCGGCACAGCCATTGGAATCGCCGCCGTGTCCAATCCGCACGACCCGCAGTCGCTGTTCGCCTGGATGAGCGCCCTTGTCGATTATGTCCGTTCGGGCGAGCCCGATCTGACCAACCGGCAAATGGCGTTGCTGCTCGTCGTATACCTGCGTCCCGGCCCCCATACGGTACGCGGTTTGGCGCGCGCCTTGAACGTCTCGAAACCTGTCGTTACCCGCGCCTTGAATAGACTGGGAACGCTGGGCTATCTGCGCCGCCAACGCGATGATAGCGACAAGCGTAACATCTTTGTCGCCAGGACACCTGAAGGGGCGGACTTTCTTGAAGAATTCGGACATTTCATCGGCGCTGGCGACGCCCCAGCCCTCCAGCGGGCCAACGCGTAAGAGCTTCGCCCTGAAGGGGCGCACCGTCGGGCTCGACCCGAGAACCCACGCGGTTCGTCCCGATCTCGCCGATGTCCGGCTGGCTGAATACGTATTCGCGCCTCATTATGCAGCCCCGCTGCCCTATAGAAGCAGCGCACCGGTGACACTGCGCGAGGGACGTGCCACGAACAGCACGGTCCTGGCCGAATTGCGCTCGGGCGAGACGTTCGAGGTGCTGGAGCTGGCAGGTGGCCATGCCTGGGGTATCGCGCCCCATCTTGGGCTGGTCGGTTATTGCGATGCGGGACTGTTGGAGCGGGTGCAGTGACGAAGACGGTCTTCATCGATGGCGGCGCGGGCACGACCGGGCTGGAGATCGCCGACCGGCTGGCGGGTCGCCCCGACCTGTCGATCCTGACCCTGCCCGATGATCGCCGCAAGGATGCCGATGCCCGTCGCGAGGCGATCAACGATGCTGATTTCGTCATTCTCTGCCTGCCCGACGATGCCGCGCGCGAAGCGGTGTCGCTGATCGCCAATGACCGGACACGGGTCGTCGACGCCTCGACTGCGCACCGGACCGCCGCGGGCTGGGTCTATGGTTTCGCCGAGCTGGAGCCCGAGCAGTTGGAGCGGATCGCCGCCGCCCGCTTCGTGTCCAATCCCGGTTGCTATCCGACCGGCTTCCTCGCCCTTGTCCGCCCGTTGGTGCGCGCCGGTATCATCCCGGCGGACTTCCCGGTGACGGTCAACGCCGCCTCGGGCTATTCGGGCGGCGGCAAGGCGATGATCGCCGAATATGAGTCCGCGACCGAGCGCGCGTTCCGCCCCTATGGCCTCAGCCTCGCGCACAAGCACGCGCCGGAGATGCAGCGTCATTCGGGCCTGACCCACGCGCCGATCTTCGCTCCGTCCGTCGTCGACGCCTATCGCGGCATGGTCGTCGAAGTACCCCTGCCCCTTTACGCCCTGCCCGGCGCGCCCTCGCTCGACACCGTCGCGCAGGTGTTGGCCGACGCTTACGCCGACAGCCGCATCGTGCGTTTTTCGGCGGATGCCGTAGCGGCGGTGAATGTCGAGGAAAATGCCGGAACCGACCGGATGACCTTGCGTGTCTGCGGCAATGCGGCCACGGGACAGGCGCGACTGATCGCCACGCTCGACAATCTTGGCAAGGGTGCCGGGGGTGCGGCGGTCCAGAACCTGAATATCATGGCCGGGCTCGATCCGACCGCCGGCCTCGTGCTCTAAGGAGACGTCATGACGCGCAATCCCGTTGGCAAGCTGCTGCTGTTCGGCGCGACCGGCGACCTGTCGCAGCGGATGCTGCTGCCCTCGCTGTTCAACCTCCATTCGGACGGGCTGCTGCCCGAGGGGCTGACGATCACCGGCACCGCCCGGTCGGATCATGACGATGCCAGCTTCCGCGAGTTCGCGGCCAAGGCGCTCGACACCTTCCTGCCGGACGACCGCAAGGACGCCGACAAGATCGCCAGCTTCCTGGAACGGGTCCAGTATCAGTCGCTCGACGCCTCCTCGACGGACGGCTTCCCGGCGCTGGCGGAGAAGGTCGGCGACGTGTCGAACGGCCTCGCCATCTATCTGTCGACCGCGCCCAGCCTGTTCGAGTCCACCATCAAGGGCCTCGAATCGGTCGGCCTGGCGGGCGAGACGGTGCGGATCGGCCTGGAAAAGCCCCTCGGCTACGATCTCGCCTCGTCCAAGGAGATCAACGACGCGGTCGCCTTCGGCTTCCCCGAGGAGCGGACCTTCCGCATCGACCATTATCTGGGCAAGGAAACCGTCCAGAACATCCTGGCGCTGCGCTTCGGCAATTTCTTCTTCGAGCCGATCTGGAACGCGCACGGTATCGACAATGTGCAGATCACCATCGCCGAGACGGTCGGTCTGGAGGATCGCGCCGGTTATTACGAGGGTGCAGGCGCGCTGCGCGACATGGTGCAGAACCACATCCTGCAACTGCTTGCGCTCGTCGCGATGGAGCCGCCCGCGCGCTATGACGGCACCGCGATCCGCGACGAAAAGGCCAAGGTCTTCCGCTCGCTCCGCCTGATGACTCCGGAGGAAGTGCCCAACAACACCGTTACCGGCCAATATGCCGATGGCGCGGTCGGGGGTAAGATCGTCGGTTCCTATGCCGACGAGCTGGGCAAGCCGTCCAAGACCGAGACCTTCGTCGCGATCAAGGCGCATGTCGACAATTGGCGCTGGCAGGGGGTTCCCTTCTACCTGCGCACCGGCAAGCGCATGGCCGCGCGCCGTTCCGAGATCGCGATCCAGTTCAAGCCCGTACCGCACTCGATGTTCGCCGGGCGTGGCGGCCTGCTCCAGCCCAACACGCTGGTCATCCGCCTGCAGCCCGAGGAATATATCCAGCTGCTGGTGATGGCGAAGGAGCCGGGCCTCGACCGCGACGGCATCCGCCTGCGCGAAGTCCCGCTGAACCTGTCGCTCGACGCCGAGTTTGCGGGCACCCGCCGCCGCATCGCCTATGAGCGATTGCTGCTCGACCTGATCGAGGGCGATCAGACGCTGTTCGTCCGTCGCGACGAGGTGGAGGCGCAGTGGACCTGGATCGACGCCATCCGCGCCGGTTGGGACGCCAACGACGTCAAGCCCAAGACCTATCCGAGCGGCAGCTGGGGCCCCTCCTCCGCCATCGCGCTGACCGAGCGCGACGGGGTGCACTGGCAGGACGACTGATCGCCGCCGCCCCGATCGCGAGGGCGAAGACTTTGGCGCAATATGGCCCGTCCGTGCGGCGGGTCCTATCTTGCGCCCCGAATCTCTAGGACAGGATGACATGACCGACGAAATCGAATGGTGGGATTACGAAGACACCACCGAAATGGCGAACGCGCTGGCGGGCGACATCCAGTTCATCATCGAAAGCGCGATAGAGGCGCGCGGCGCGGCGGTGATCGCGCTGTCGGGCGGCAAGACGCCGATCCCGGTCTATGAAAAGCTGGCCCAGGCCAAGCTCGACTGGAAGCGCGTGACCATCGTCCCCGCCGACGAGCGCGTCGTGCCGCTGGGCGATCCGCTGTCCAACGTCACCATGATCGGCAAGATCTTCCTGCCCAAGGGCGCGCGCGTCATGCCGATCGTGCCGCAGGCGACGTCGGACTATAAGGCCGCCGGTCGCTCGGCCGATGCGCTGATGCAGGAACTGCACTGGCCGCTCGACCTGGTGCTGCTGGGCATGGGCGCGGACGGGCACACCGCCTCGATCTTCCCCGGCCCGGACTATGACGAAGCGCTCAACGGCCCCAAGGAGCGCCGCGCGCTGGGCCTGATGCCCGACCCGCTGCCGCCCGAAGCGCCGGTCGCGCGCGTGACGCTCAGCCGGGCGGGCATCGTTTCTGCCCGTTCGATCATGTTCGCCATCTCGGGCCCCGCCAAGAAGAAGGTGCTGGAAGACGCGATCAAGGAAGGCGCATCCTCGCCCTATCCGGTCGGCCGCGTCCTGGCCGAAGTCGAACTGCCGATCGACATCCACTGGAGCGAGCAATGAGCCTCAACGCCGCCGTCTCTGCCGTCACCGACCGGGTCATCGAACGCTCGCGTCCGGGCCGCCAGGCCTATCTCGACCTGATCGCGCACGAGGCCGAGACGGCGGTCCGCCGCCCCAATCTGGGCTGCGCCAACCTCGCCCATGCCTATGCCGGGACCGAGGAAGACCGCGACGCCATGAAGGCGGATCGGGGCATGAATATCGGCGTCGTGTCGGCCTATAACGACATGCTGTCCGCCCACGCCGTCTATTATCGCTATCCCGAACTGATGAAGGTCTGGGCACGCGAAGTCGGCGCGACGGCGCAGGTGGCGGGCGGCGTGCCCGCCATGTGCGACGGCGTGACGCAGGGCTATGCGGGCATGGAGCTGTCGCTGTTCAGCCGCGACACCATCGCGCTGTCGACGGCGGTCGCGCTGAGCCACGGCACCTTCGAGGGGGCCGCGCTGCTGGGCATCTGCGACAAGATCGTGCCCGGCCTGCTGATGGGCGCGCTGCGCTTCGGCCATCTGCCGATGATCCTGGTTCCCGGCGGTCCGATGCCGACCGGCCTGCCCAATAAGCAGAAGGCCGCCGTCCGCGAAGCCTTTGCCGAGGGCAAGGCGGGCCGCGACGAACTGTTGGATGCCGAGATCGCGGCCTATCATTCGAAGGGCACCTGCACCTTCTACGGCACCGCCAACACCAACCAGATGATGATGGAGGTGATGGGCCTGCACATGCCGGGCGCCGCCTTCGTCAATCCGGGTACCAAGCTGCGCCAGGAACTCAGCCGCGCCGCCGTCCATCGCCTCGCCGCGATCGGCCAGCGTGGCGACGACTATCGCCCGCTGGGGCGCTGCGTCGACGAGAAGGCGATCGTCAATGCGGCGGTCGGTTTGCTCGCGACGGGTGGTTCCACCAACCATCTGATCCACCTGCCCGCCATCGCGCGCGCGGCGGGGATCATCATCGACTGGGAGGATATGGACCGCCTGTCGGCCGCCGTGCCGCTGATCGCGCGTGTCTATCCCAATGGCTCGGCCGATGTGAACGGGTTCGAGGCGGCGGGCGGCATGCCCTATGTCATCCGCGAACTCCTGTCCGCCGGGCTGCTCCACCGCGATATCATGACCGTCGCGGGCAAGGACCTGTCCGATTACGGCCAGACGGCGGTCATCGCCGAGGACAAGCTCAGCTGGACCCCGGTCGGCGACAGCGGCGATGAGACGATCCTGCGCCCCGCCGCCGCGCCCTTCTCGGCCGATGGCGGTATGCGCATCCTGTCGGGCAATCTCGGCCGCGCCTGCATCAAGGTGTCGGCGGTCGAGCGCGAGCGCTGGATCATCGAGGCCCCGGCGCGCGTCTTCTCCGACCAGTCGGAGGTGCAGGCCGCGTTCAAGGCGGGTGAGCTGGAGCGCGACGTGGTGGTCGTGGTCCGCTTCCAGGGGCCGAAGGCGAACGGCATGCCGGAACTGCACAAGCTGACCCCGCCGCTCGGCGTGCTCCAGAATCGCGGCTTCAAGGTCGCGCTGGTCACCGATGGCCGTATGTCGGGCGCGAGCGGCAAGGTCCCTTGCGCCATCCATCTCAGCCCCGAGGCGATCGGCGGCGGCGCGATCGGCCTGATCCGCGACGGCGATATCGTTCGGCTCGACGCGGTCGAGGGCACGCTGAACGCCCTGGTCGATCCGGCCGAATGGGCCGCCCGCGAACTGGCCGCGACGCCTGCCCCGGCGCAGGGCATGGGCCGCGAACTGTTCGCGCTGTTCCGCCAGGCCGCCGACGAAGCCGAGAAGGGCGCCTCGCCCATCCTCGCCGCGGCCGGCCTGTAAAACGATAAGGGGGAGGACATCATGGAAATCGTAGCCGTCGACATCGGGGGCACGCATGCGCGCTTCGCGATCGCCGAGGTCGAGAATGGCCGGGTGGTGAAGCTCGGCGAGCCCTGCACGCAAAAGACCGCCGAGCACGCCTCGCTCCAGACCGCGTGGCAGGCGTTCGAGGCGCATCTGGGCCGCCCGCTGCCCAAGGCCGCGTCTCTCGCCATCGCCTCGCCGATCACCGGCGACGTGATCCGCATGACCAACAACCCCTGGGTCATCCGCCCCTCGCTGATCCCCGAGCGGCTGGGCGCGGACGTCTATACCGTCATCAACGATTTCGGCGCGGTCGGCCATGCCGTGGCGCAGGTGCCGGAGGAGGACTTCCTCCACATTTGCGGCCCCGAGGAGCCGATGCCCGCAAACGGCGTCGTCACCGTCTGCGGCCCCGGCACCGGCCTGGGCGTCGCGCAGGTGCTGATGACGCCCAACCGCTATCATGTTATCGAAACCGAGGGCGGGCATATGGACTATGCCCCGCTCGACGGGATCGAGGATGCGATCCTGAAGCGCCTGCGCCGCACCTATACCCGCGTGTCGTGCGAGCGGATCTGCTCCGGCCCCGGCATCGTCGCCATCTACGAAACGCTCGCCACGCTGGAGGGCCGCGCGGTGCCCAGCCGCGACGATCGCGAAATCTGGACCGAGGCGCTGGATGGCACCGACTCGATCGCGCTCGCCGCGCTCGACCGCTTCTGCCTGGCGCTGGGCGCGGTCGCGGGCGACTTCGCGCTGGCGCAGGGGGCCAAGACCGTCGTGATCGCGGGCGGCCTGGGCTACCGGATCAAGGACAAGCTGTTGCGCTCGGGCTTCGACCAGCGCTTCGTCGCCAAGGGGCGCTTCCAGTCGCTGATGGCGCGTATCCCCGTCAAGCTCATCACCCATCCCCAGCCCGGCCTGTTCGGCGCGGCCGCGGCCTTTGCCCAGGAGCATTCATGACCGACATCGCCACCATCATGCGCACCAGCGCGGTCATCCCCGTGCTGGTCATCGACGACGCCGCCACCGCCAAGCCCTTGGCCGAAGCGCTGGTCGCGGGCGGCTTGAAGGTGCTGGAGGTGACGCTGCGCACCCCCGCCGCGCTGGAGGCGATGGCCGAGATGAAAAAGGTCCCCGGCGCGATCGTCGGCGCAGGGACCGTGGTCAACGAGCAGCAACTGCGCGACGTCGCGGATGCGGGTGCGGAGTTCATCGTCTCGCCCGGCCTGACCGACCGGCTGGGCGCGGCGGTGATCGACAGCGGCATCCCCTATCTGCCCGGCATCGCCAATGCGGGCGACATCATGCGCGGGCTGGACCTGGGCCTGACGCATTTCAAGTTCTTCCCCGCCGAGACGAGCGGCGGCCTGAAGGCGCTGAAGGCGCTGGCCGCGCCCTTCTACCAAGCGCGCTTCTGCCCAACCGGCGGCATTACCGAGGCGAGCGCGCCCGATTGGCTGGCGTTCGACCGCGTGCTATGTGTCGGCGGCAGCTGGGTGACGGGCGGTTCGATGGCGGACGTGGAGGCCAAGGCACGGGCGGCGGCGGCTCTGCGCGGGTAAATCTATCCTCCCCTCGCAGGGGAGGTGGCAGCGCGAAGCGCTGACGGAGGGGTGTCCCGCTATCGAGAGGACGACACCCCTCCACCATGCTGCGCATGGTCCGCCTCCCCTTGCAGGGGAGAAATTTCCTTTACCGCCCCCAGCAACCACTGCCGAAATGCTCGCATCGCAAGCCCTTCCTTGCGCGACAGCAACCGCGTCAGCCAGTAAAGCCCCGCATCGATCTCGAGCGCAAAGGGCTGGACCAGTCGCTCCGCCGCCAGCTCGCGCAGGAACATCGCGCGCGGCGCCAGCGCCACGCCCAACCCCGCCATCGCCGCCCCCGCCATCAGCGCCGAACTGTCGAACATCGGCCCACGCAAGGCTGGCGACGGAACGCCAGCGGCGTCAAACCAGCGCTCCCACTCGCTGACCCGATAGGACCGCAACAGCCTTTCGCGTGCCAGATCGGCAGGTTGCCGCAAGCGCCCTGCGATCCGGGGCGAGCATAGGGGCGTCAGCGGCGCCGCCTGCAATGGCTCGGCATGGGTACCGTGCCACGCCCCGTCGCCGAACCGGATCGCGTAATCGAGGCCCTCCCCGGCCAGATCGACGCGGTTGTTATTGATCGACACGCGAACGTCGATGTGCGGATGGGTCGCGGCGAAATCGTCCAGCCGCTCCAGCAGCCATCCGGTCGCGAAGGTCCCCACCACGCCCAGCCCCAGCGTATATTGGAAGCGCCCGTCGGCAAACCGATCCAGCGTCGCCCCGATCCTGTCGAACGTCTCGGCCAGCACCGGGACCAGCGCATGGCCGTCATCGGTCAGCGCCAGCCCACGCGGCAGCCGGTGGAACAGCCGCGCACCCAGCCGCTTTTCGAGAGCCGCAACCTGATGGCTGACCGCACCTTGGCTGACGCACAACTCGATGGCGGCACGGGTGAAGTTCAGATGCCGCGCCGCCGCCTCGAAAGCGCGCAGGGCGTTCAGCGGAAGTTGGGCGCGGTCCATGCCTCATCATGAATTTCCCTCATGGCTCTGTCGAGGGAAGATGCTTTGTAGGCCCTGCCGACCCGCTTCATGATGCCGGACGAAGGAGATACGCCATGCTTGCCAGACCGACCCTGCTTTCGCTGATCGCCATCGCCTCCGCGCCTGCCATGCCTCGGGCACCCGATCCCCTGACCCGGCCGATCGTGACGGACCACACCGCCGAATGGCTCGCCCCCCGCCCGCCGATGAAGGTCTTCGGCCATAGCTATCTGGTCGGCTTTGGCGGACTGAACGTCGCGCTGATCGATACGGGCAAGGGCCTGATCCTGATCGACGGCGCCCTGCCCCAAGCCGCGCCTGCCATCCTGGCGAATGTCAGGAAGCTCGGCTTCGCACCCCATGACATCAAATATATTCTCAGCACCGAGCCGCATTTCGACCATGCGGGTGGCTTGGCGGCACTCGCCCGCGATACCGGTGCGACCGTCATCGCCAGTCCGCGCGGGGCCGAAGGACTGCGCACCGGGCGGCTGGCGGCCGACGACCCGCAGCGGGGCTATGACAGCCGCTTCCCGTCCGTTCGCACGGTGAAGGTGGTTCGCGACGGCGGACGACTGCCCTTGGGCAACACCATCCTCACCGCACGGGCGACGCCGGGCCACACCATGGGCAGCATGAGCTGGAGCTGGCGCGCCTGCGAAGGCCAACGGTGCAAGACGATCGTCTTTGCCTCCAGCCTGAACCCGGTGTCGACCGACGATTATCGCTTCTCCGCCCCGGCGAACAAGGCGGTGGTGGCGGCCTTCGCGCGCGGTCAGGCGGCGATGCGCGCCCTGCCCTGCGATATATTGATTACCGCCCATGCCGATCAGGACGGCGCGACCAGCCGGTTCCTGCCGAAGCCCGGCGCCTGTCGGGCCTATGCGGATGCGTCACAGCGCAAGGTCGCACAACGCCTCAAGGACGAGGCGCGCTGACGCTTACATCTCGCCGCGCTGGCGGCGGATCGCGTACCATTTCTGCACATTGGCGTTATGTTCGGCCAGCGTGTCCGCAAAGACATGCCCGCCCGATCCGTCCGCCACGAAATACAGCGCCTTGCTGTCCGCCGGGTTCAGCACCGCGTCGATCGAGGCGCGGCCCGGATTGGCGATCGGGCCGACCGGCAGGCCGGGGCTGGCATAGGTGTTGTAGCCGTTCTTGGCGTGCAGTTCCGACCGCAGGATCCGGCGGCCGAGCGGGCGCCCCTTGGTGATCGGATAGATCACGGTCGGATCGGCCTGAAGCGGCATGCCGATGCGCAGTCGGTTGCCATAGACCGCCGCCACAGTCCGCCGCTCGGAGGGCTTGGCCGTCTCCTTCTCGACGATCGAGGCGAGGATGATCGCCTCCTGCGGGGTTCTCACCGCGATGCCGGGCTTCCGTTCGGCCCAGGCCTGGGCAAGATAGTCCTTCATCGCCTTCTGCATCCGCGCCACCACCGAGGCACGGGTGTCGCCCTTCTGATAGGCATAGCTGTCGGGCAGGACCGATCCTTCGGCGGGGACCGGCACGTCGCCGGTCAGCCCATCGGCCCGCAACAGCGCGTCATGGACCAGCACCGAGGGATAGCCCTCGGGCACCGGCACCAGCCGCTGGCGAACCTTGCCCTCCTGCAGCAGGGTCAGGACGTCATGCGCGCTGGCCTGTTCGGGAATGGCATATTCGCCCGCCTTGATCGCGCCGCCATCGCCGAAAATCCGGGCATAGAGGCGAAAGCGGCTGGCCGAGCGGATCGCGCCCGCCTTTTGCAATTCGTTGGCCGCGCGGGCCAGGCTGGCCCCTTCGGGCACGACGACCGCCAGCGGCTTCTCCGCCGGACCGCTGCCCGCCCAGTCATGCGCGACCCAGGCAAAGACGGCGATGCCGATCAGCCCCAGCAGCAACCCGATACAGCCGACCTTGCGCATATCTCACCCGGTTTTGACTAGGGCGCCCAGGCCCGGACATGGAACAACCCCGGCACCGATCCGGGTCCGCTCGCTTGGCCGCCCGATGGCGCGGGCCGAACCATTTTGCAAGCGGACCCGGCCGGTGCCGGGGTTGGAATTCTATCGCTGCCCTCCGTTCGCGCTGAGCGACGTCGAAGTGCACGCCCTGACCTCACCCTTTATCCCTTGGCCTTCGACTTCGCTCAGGCGGAACGGAGGTCCGGGCACTGGGCGGAACACAGGGGATGGGGGCGCACCACCGCCGTTCAGCCTGAGCGAAGTCGAAGGCCACGGGAATCCCCCGGAACACAACGACCCCGCCCCTCACGAACGGCGGTTGGGCCGATCAGACCGCCTTCATCACCAGCGAAGCATTGGTGCCGCCGAAGCCGAACGAGTTGTTCAGCACCGCCTTCACCTCACGCTTCTTGGCCTTGTGCGGCACCAGATCGACGCCCTCGGTGCCCTCATCGGGATTGTCGAGGTTCAGTGTCGGCGGCACGATCTGGTCGCGCAGCGCGAGGATGCAGAAGATGCTCTCCACCGCACCGGCACCGCCCAGCAAGTGGCCGATCGCCGACTTGGTGCTCGACATCGACGCACCCGACAGATCGTCACCGAACACGCGCTTGGCCGCGGCCAGTTCGATCGTGTCGGCCATGGTCGAGGTGCCATGCGCGTTGATATAGTCGATGTCCGACGGCTCCATTCCCGCCTTGCGCAGCGCCATGCGCATGGCGTTCTCGGCACCCTTGCCCTCGGGATGCGGCGCGGTGACGTGATAGGCGTCGCCCGACAGGCCATAGCCGACGACTTCGGCATAGATCTTCGCGCCGCGCGCCTTGGCGTGCTCATATTCCTCCAGCACGACGACACCCGCGCCCTCGCCCATCACGAAGCCGTCGCGGCCCTTGTCATAGGGGCGGCTCGCCTCGGTCGGGCGGTCGTTCATGCTCATGTTGAGCGCGCGCGCCTGGGCGAAGCCTGCCACGCCGAGCGGGTTGATCGTGCTTTCCGCGCCACCCGCCAGCATGATGTCGGCATCGTCGTCGCGGATCATCCGCGCCGCGTCGCCGATCGAATGCGCGCCGGTCGAACAGGCGGTGACGACCGCATGGTTCGGCCCCATCAGGCCGTATTTGATGCTGACCTGGCCCGAGATCAGGTTGATCAGGCGGCCATGCACGAAGTGCGGGCTGACCCGGCCGGGACCACGCTCATGCAGGTTGACCGATTCGATCTCGATGCCCGGCAGGCCGCCGATGCCCGAACCGATCGACACGCCCGCACGCAGCTTCGTCGCCTCATCCATCTCGGTGAGACCCGCGTCTTCCAGCGCCTGTCCGGCGGCGTCGATGCCATAGACGATGAACGGATCGACCTGGCGCTGGACCTTGTGGTCGACGCGCTTGTCGGGATCGAAGCCATATTCATGGTCCTTGGGCTTCACCTCGCACGCGATGGTGCATTTCTGCCCCGTCGTGTCGAAGCGGGTGATCGTCCCCGCGCCCGACTTTCCAGCGATCAGATTGGCCCAGGCGGTTTCGACGTCCGCGCCCAGTGGCGTGACAAGACCCAGACCGGTGACGACGACGCGCCGCATATTCCACTCCATTCCCAAACGAAAACGGCTCCCCGCCCGCTAGTCGGGGTCGGGGAGCCGCTTGAAACCTGGTCTTGCGACCCGTTCGGCCCGCATCATCTGCGGGCCGAGGCCCCGGTATTAGGCCTTGTTCTCGTCGATATAGGTGATCGCGTCCTTGACGGTCGTGATCTTCTCGGCGGCATCGTCCGGGATTTCGACACCGAACTCTTCCTCGAACGCCATGACGAGCTCGACGATGTCGAGGCTGTCGGCACCGAGGTCGTCGATGAAGCTCGCGTCCTCGGTCACCTTGTCGGCTTCGACGCCGAGATGCTCGACGACGATCTTCTTCACGCGGTCGGCGGTCTCGCTCATGGTAATCCCTTCTCGTAATTCATCGGGGGTTGATACTTGCTGAACGCACGTAGAACGCGCGCCCTAGTCTGGCAAGCCCGTCCAGCGACGGACTTGGTGTAGGATCGGATCATTCGAGCCCTTTTTGCGGGCTCAGAGCATCGCCATGCCGCCGTTGACGTGCAGCGTCTGGCCGGTGACATAGCCCGCCTCCTTCGACGCCAGATAGACGACGGCGGCCCCGATATCCTCGCCCTTGCCCAGGTCACCCGCCGGAATCTTGCCCAGCAGCGCGGCCTTCTGCGCTTCAGGAAGAACGTCGGTCATCGCCGAGCGCATGAAGCCGGGCGCCACGCAGTTGACGGTGATGTTGCGGCTGGCAAGTTCCTGCGCCACCGCCTTGGACATGCCGACGATGCCCGCCTTGGACGCGGCATAATTGGCCTGGCCCGGATTGCCGGTCGCGCCGACGATCGAGGTGATCGAGATGATGCGGCCGAAGCGCGCCTTCATCATCGGCTTGGCGGCGGCGCGGATCAGGCGGAAGGTCGCCTCCAGGTTGACGCGGATGACCTGGTCCCACTCCTCGTCCTTCATCCGCATGGTCAGATTGTCGCGGGTGACACCCGCATTGTTGACCAGGATGTCGAGCTTGCCGCCAAGTGCCTCGACCGCCTGCGGGATCAACGCATCGACGGCGGCGGGGTCGGACAGGTTGCACGGCACCGTGACATGATCGCCGCCCAGTTCGACGCGAAACGCCTCCAGCTTGTCGATATTGGAGCCGGACAGCGCCAGCTTGGCCCCCTGCGCCGCCAGCGCCTTCGCCACAGCGGAACCCAGGCCGCCCGATGCGCCGGTCACGAGGGCGGTCATTCCTGTCAGGTCGAACATGCTTATCCTCCAATTCTTTGGTTCACGCGAAGCCGCGAAGACGCGATGGGCGTGTAGTCATTAACGATGCGGCGTAGCCCTTCCTTGAGGGTGGCTCCGCCAAAGTTGATCAGCAGCCCCAAGGGCTGCCTGGTAAGGCGCAGATATGTGAGCAGTTGCTTGGCATGAGCGGCATTCAGCCGCTCAACCGATTTGATTTCAAGCAGGAGCTGCCCTTCGACCAACAGGTCGATCCGAAAGGCGGCGCCGAACCGCAATCCGTCGAAGCTGAAATCGACTGGGCACTGCCGTTCCACCCGATAGCCCATCGCGTCCAACTTGGCCGCCAGGATCGTCTCATAGACGCTCTCCAGCAAACCCGGCCCAAGTTCGCGATGAAGGCGCAGGGACAGATCGATCACATCGAACGCTATCGTTTCAATGTCTCTCATCTTCGCGTCCTCGCGCCTTCGCGTGAAAAAAGGTTATAGGCGCTTCAGAAGCCCCTCGATATCGTCCATCGTCACCACGCTGACCGCATCGACGTCCGGCGCGATACGCTTGACCATGGGGCCGAGCACCTTGCCGCCGAATTCGACGCACTGCGTCACGCCCGCATCCTGCATCGCCAGCACCGATTCACGCCAGCGGACCATGCCCGTCACCTGCGCCACCAGCAGCGCGCGGATCGCGCCCGGATCGGCGACCGGCGCCGCCTCGACATTGGCGTAGACCGGCACCAGCGGCGCGCGGATCGTCGCCTCGGCCAGCGCGGCGTCCATCGCATCGGCGGCGGGCTGCATCAGCGGGCAGTGGAACGGCGCCGACACCGGCAGCAGGACGGCGCGCTTGGCCCCCAGGTCCTTGGCCAGCGCCACCGCCTTCTCGATCGCCGCGCGGTGGCCGGAGATCACCACCTGCGACGGGTCGTTGTCGTTGGCGACCGTGCAGACCAGTTCCTCGCCGCCCTCGGCCAAGATCGCGTCGACCGCCGCACCTGCGATCGTCTTCGCCTTTTCCAGGTCCGCGCCGAGCAGCGCCGCCATCGCCCCCTCGCCCACCGGCACCGCCGCCTGCATCGCCCGGCCACGCAGCTTCAGCAGGCGTGCCGTCGTCGGCAGGTCGATCGCATCGGCCGCACACAGCGCGGTATATTCGCCCAGCGAATGGCCAGCGACGAAATCGGCCTTTTCGGACAAGCGTACGCCGCCTTCCTTCTCCAGCACGCGCAGGGTCGCAATCGCGTTGGCCATGATCGCAGGTTGTGCATTCTCGGTCAGGGTCAGTTCGTCGGCGGGGCCTTCGACCATCAGGCGATAGAGATGCTGGCCCAGCGCCTCGTCGACCTCCTGGAACACCTCGCGGGCGACGGGGCTCGCCTCGGCCAGCGCCTTGCCCATGCCGACGGCCTGGCTGCCCTGGCCCGGAAAGATGAATGCACGCATGTTCGTATCTGCCATCAAACAGTAATAGGATGGCCCGCGCGGTAGAAAGGTCCGGCATGGCTGGCAAGAGCACGCCCCCTTCCGCGCTTGCCTTTTGGCCACGATCCGCTATGAGCCAGCGCACCATTGGGCGGGAAGCACCTGCTTCACCCGCCCTCATGCCATTTTGGCGTGACGGTATTGAAGTATGGAAGACAGCCGGAGGGGCGCGCCACATGGGGTGGGCGTCAGCGATCGGCCAACATAAGGTAAGCTGCATGGCTCTTTACGAGCACGTGTTCCTTGCGCGCCAGGATCTGGCACAGGCGCAGGTGGACGCGCTGGCGGAAGCCGCCACGAAGATCGTCGAGGACAATCAGGGCAAGGTCGTGAAGACCGAGACCTGGGGCCTGCGTTCGCTGGCGTACAAGATCGCCAAGAACCGCAAGGCGCATTACGTCATGCTCGAAATCGACGCCCCCGCGGGTGTCGTCGCCGAGCTGGAGCGCCAGACCCAGATCAACGAAGACGTGATCCGCTACATGACCGTCAAGGTTGACGGCCATGAAGAAGGTCCGTCGGTGATGATGCGCAAGCAGGAGCGCGACCGCGAACGTCGTGCCGATCGTGGCGAACGCCCCGACCGCGCTGACCGCCCCCGTCGTGATCGTGAAGAGGAAGCCGCATAATGGCCCGCCCGTTTTTCCGTCGCCGCAAGAGCTGCCCCTTCTCCGCGAAGGACGCGCCCCGGATCGACTATAAGGACGTCCGTCTGCTTCAGGGCTTCGTGTCCGAGCGCGGCAAGATCGTGCCTTCGCGCATCACCAGCGTGTCGGCCAAGAAGCAGCGCGAGCTGGCTCAGGCGATCAAGCGCGCCCGTCACCTGGGCCTCCTGCCCTACGTCGTGAAGTAAGGGGTCTTACAGATGAACGTTATTCTGCTTGAGCGCGTCGAGAAGCTCGGCGCCATCGGCGACGTGGTGACGGTGAAGGACGGCTATGCCCGTAACTTCCTGCTGCCGCGCAAGAAGGCGCTGCGCGCCAACGAAGCCAACAAGAAGGTGTTCGAGGCCAACCGCGCCCGCATCGAAGCCGAGAACGCGAACCGTCGCGCCGAGGCCGAGGTCGAGTCGAAGACCTTCGAGAACGCCACCGTCACCCTGATCCGTCAGGCGTCGAACGTCGGCCAGCTGTACGGCTCGGTCGCGGTGCGTGACCTGGTCGAGGCGCTGGTCGCCGATGGCCACAAGGTCAACAAGAGCCAGATCGTGCTCGACCGTCCGATCAAGGCGATCGGCGTGTACGACGTGCGCGTCGCGCTTCACCCGGAAGTGGCCGTGACCGTCAAGGTCAACGTCGCCCGCTCGCCGGAAGAAGCCGAGATGCAGGCGCAGGGCGTCGACGTCATGGCCTCGATGTTCGAGCGTGACGAAGCCGGCTTCACCGAGGATTACGATCCCAACGCAGAGCCCGGCGCCACCGCCGAGGTTCAGCCGGAGCAGGAAGAAGCGCAGGGCTGATCCCCAGCGCTTCGGCCTTCCGCCGAAAAGAGAAGGGGCCGTCCGGCATGTCCGGGCGGCCCTTTTTTGCGTCCTGGGAATGGTAGTATGGAAGCGCGACACGGCAGCCGCGCAGAACGACGTTACGGGCAGGTCACACAGGCGCTGACGACGGCGGCCAGCGGGATCAAAGCAAAAATCAGCGGCATGATATGTTTCATGGTAAAATTGCCCGTCTGTCCAATGACCGATTAATACACGGCCAAGTGCAAAAGTTTCGTTACGATGAACGGCGAAGCGCAAAAAATCTCGACTCACCGCTCAATCGATATAGTTTATCGCACGTGCAAGGCTCAGATTAGAGTTGAAAGCGATCAGCATTGCACGGTTTTAGCCCCTCCCCTTTAGGGGAGGGGTTGGGGTGGGGCATCGCCATGGGCGTTTCGCTTGTAAAAGCGCCCCACCCCCGGCCCCTCCCCTGAAGGGGAGGGGTGAGCAGAGTTGATCGTTTTCAACTCTAGGTGTTTGATCCCGGCCTTTGATGGTGCGGGTTTGATGTGAAGCGATTTGGCTCGTTTTGCCATGTCTTGCAGATGGCCTCGTAGGGCGTGAGCCGTTTGAGTGTCTTGAGCCTGCGGCCGAAATTGTAGGCGTCGACGAAGTCGCCGAGGTGCTGCCGAAGCTGGTCATGACTGTCGTAATGGTAGCGTTTGACGGTCGCTTCCTTGATCGTCCGGTTCATCCGTTCCACCTGCCCGTTGGTCCACGGGTGCTTCACCTTGGTCAGACGATGCTCGATGCCGTTTTCGTCGCAGAGGCGGTCGAAGATATGGTGGAAGGCGTAATTGTCGCAGGCGCGGTTGGTGAACTGGATGCCGTAGCACATTGGGAAGCGCTGGTTCGGGGGCCGCTATGGCCCTGATGAAGGCAAGGCCGCGAAGCGGCCGCAGGCTTCATCAGGGCAAGCCATGGTCGGTCAGCAGGTATCTAAAGTGAGGTTGTCGA
>NZ_MQUI01000031.1:0-43724 GCF_001970915.1 Sphingomonas sp. Sph1(2015) | reverse complement strand
CGCGTCGACCCACAGGCCTGGCTGACCGACACTCTCAAGCGCCTTGCGGGCGGCCACCGCATCAATGCACTCGGCGACCTCATGCCATGGGCATACGCCGCCCGCGTGGTGCGTTAACAGCGCTTACCACCGACTGGATAGCTCGACGGTCTTTGGTATCGCCCGGATGCTGTAGCGCGTACGCATCAACGGTAAGTCTATGGACAGCTCCGAAAAGCGCCGGGTTCTCATACTCCCGCGCCAGCAGATCGCCATATGAGGACCAGCAACCTGCGGTAGACAGCATATATTTATGCGTCGTGCCTGACATTTCAGGAAACAGGCCCCCACAGCCAAAGCATTCCTGCAAAGAGGTTTCGCTGACGTTGTCTGTGGCCACATCACCTCTCCGCATCACGACATGACGGATATCTTGCGCCACGACGCGCCGCAATCAACCCGCAAGATCGACGGGGCGTCAGGTTCCCGTGTAGGAACGGACAGCGAGACGGCCGGAGCATTCCCATTGGGAACCGCCAGCGAGACGGCGCGGGCGTTCTCGAAATCGATGGTATTTTGGGAAGGTATGTTTGCCCGCCGTTTGCTAGGTCCTCAACTCCGGTGTACGAGGTGTATCAGGGGGTATGGCCTGCCTTGCCCATCGCACGACGAGCGACCGGTTTGTGTGAATCCCATTCGCTTGTAGAAACCTACGGCCTGCGCGTTCTGCTCATTTACGTCTGTCGTCATGCCGGGGTATAGCGCCAATCCATGCCGGACCAGTGCAGCGCCGATCCCGTGGCCGAAGGCAGCCGGATCGATAAACAATGCTTCCATGTGACCATCATCGATCAGCATGAAACCAAGCGGATGGTCGTTTTGATCGACTGCAAGCGTTAGCGGCGCTTGCGGAAGGAAGGCGCAGACCTCCCGATCTATCGCAAGGCGATCCTCGACGGAAAGAAAGTGGTGCGTGGCATTAACCGCACCACGCCATATTTCCAGGACGCGCGCGCCATCTGTGGGGCGGGAGAACCGAATTGTGAACATGGCTGCGCAATAGCGCGAAGCTTTCACGACCTTCAACTGGCGCGAGGCCGGCCGCGCGCCTTCCCGCTTGGGAACGTGATAAGGGAAGGCTGCCCTGCCGTTCGTGTCCATAAGGAGTCCGAAGCGTCCGCTTTCCCAAAATCTGTTCCCAATTGCTTTTTCCCGAAACTGGCGCTTGAGGATGGGAAAATGGGAATGATCGCGCTGAACGAATGACTGCTTTCGGGAAGCCGGAGTGTCCGCAACTGGGCGAAAGCGGACCTCACCGCCCCATGCTCAATCCTCCGCCTGATCCTCCACCACCGCCGCCTTCCGCCCCTTGAACCCCTGCGCCACCACGAACCATTCGACCGATCCCTTGCGGCTCGACGGCGGCTTGGCGTGTTTCACGGTGGCGAAATGGCGCTTCATTTCGGCGACCAGCTGCGAATCGGCCCCGCCCGCGAACACCTTCGACACGAACGCCCCGCCGGGCGACAGCACGTCGCAGGCAAAGGCGAAGGCGGTCTCGACCAGCCCCATGGTGCGCAGCGCGTCGGTCTGCGGATGGCCGACGGTGTTGGCCGCCATGTCCGACATGACGAGGTCGGGCGCGCCGCCCAGCGCGTTCATCAGCGTGTCCGGCGCGGCGTCGTCCATGAAGTCCATCTCGAAGATGGTGACGCCGTCGATCGGGTCGACCGGCAACAGGTCGATGCCGACCACGCTGGCGTTCGGCACCTGGCGCCGCACCACCTGCGCCCAGCCGCCCGGCGCCAGCCCCAGGTCGATGATCCGCTTCTTGCCGCGCAGGAAGCCGAACCGCTCGTCCAGCTCGATCAGCTTATAGGCGGCACGGCTGCGATAGCCCTCCGCCTTGGCGCGGCGGACATAGGGGTCGTTCAGCTGGCGCTCCAGCCAGCGGGTCGACTGGGCGGTGCGCTTCCGCGCGGTGCGCACCCGCTGGTGCAGCCCTGCATTGCCTCTGCTCACGTTCTGGCGATTCCCATCAAGCGGCGCAGGATTCCCTCGCGAATCCCACGGTCGGCGATCCCTAGCCGCTCGGCGGGCCAGAGGTCCAATATCGTCTCCAGGATGGCGCAGCCCGCCACCACCAGATCGGCGCGTTCGGGGCCGATGCACGCCACCTTGCCGCGCGCGGCCAGGCTCTTGCGCGACAGGTCGGCGCTGATCGCGCGCATCGCGGACGTGGGCACGATCAGCCCGTCGACGGCGGCGCGGTCATAATGGCTGAGTCCCAGATGGACGCTGCCCAGCGTCGTCACGGTGCCGCTGGTGCCGAGCAGCCTGGGGCTCTTCAGGTTCCGGGGCAGGCGCGCGGCGAAATCGGCGAAACTGTCCGCCACCATCGTCCGCATCCGGGCATAGGCGGCCAGCCGCCCGGCCTCGCCCTCGCCCCCCCCCGCACTCTCGGTCAGCGAGACGACGCCCCAGGGCGCCGAATGCCAGTCGAGGATACGGGGGCTGGGGCTGCGCGTGTCGACCAGCACCAGCTCGGTCGAGCCGCCGCCGATGTCGAACACCAGCGCGGGGTCGTCCCCGGGCTCGATCAGCACGTGACAGCCCAGCACCGCCAGCCGTGCCTCCTCCTCGGCCGAAATGATGTCGAGATGGATGCCCGTCTCGGCCAGCGCGCGCGCGATGAAGGCGGGACCGTTGGCGGCGCGACGGCACGCCTCGGTCGCGACCGCGCGCGACAGGGTGACGTTGCGGCGCTTCAGCTTGTCGGCACACACGCGCAGCGCGGCGATCGTCCGGTCGATCGCGGCGTCGGACAGGCGGCCCGTGGTCGCCAGTCCCTCGCCCAGCCGGACGATTCGCGAAAAGGCGTCGACGACCGCAAAGCCGCCGCCCTGGGGCCGCGCGATCAGCAGGCGGCAATTGTTGGTGCCCAGGTCGAGCGCGGCATAGGCCTGCGCATCGGACCACCGGCCACGCTGGGGCCGGGGGGGTGCCGGACGGGCAGGCGGCTTGGCCTGCCGGTACGGCCTTCGGGTGGGAACATCCCCCATCGCCGTATCTCGCTTTATTCTGTTCTATCCGTCACGAACATGAGTGTCCGCCGGTGCTTGAAGCCCAAGGTAGCGAGTCGGCGCCCGCGCGACAAGACGCACCGCCGCCGCCGTTGCGGAATTCGGTTGACAGGGGTGATTCGGCCGCCTAGAGGCACGCCCCTGTTCGATGCCCCGTCGTCTAAAGGTAAGACCACGGACTCTGACTCCGTTAATTGAGGTTCGAATCCTCACGGGGCATCCAGATCTCTCTGAAATCTCTGGCTTTTACCCTGTCGCGGATCGGGTGGTGCGGGCGTTTGTGCCGTTTCCGCCCGGAACCGGGTCGTGTGTGGCGGGGTTCCCATTGTCATGGTCGTGATCGGATGCCTGCTGCTCGTCATCCTGCCGCTCATCGGTCTGGTGATCGGGGGATATCTGGGTGGGCTAACGGTTGGCCTGTGGACGGCACTGGCCGGTTTTGCCCTGGCCTTCGCGGTCTGTTCGCTGTCGGTCATCGCATTGGTAAAGGCGCGCCCTTCGCGCTGAGGTCGTAGGCGCAAAGCCCGGCGCGGCTGACGGCATGCGGCGCAAGACAGGGCCGCATGCGAACGCTATGAGCGCAGGATGCCCCGGCTGCTGCTGTTCAACAAACCCTATGGGGTCCTGTCGCAATTCACGGACAACGGGTCGCCGACGGTTCGGTCGACCCTGTCGGACTTCATTGCGGTGAAGGGCGTCTATCCCGCCGGGAGGCTTGATCGGGACAGCGAGGGCCTGCTGCTGTTGTGCGATGACGGGCGGTTGCAGGCGCGCATTGCCGATCCGCGCTTCAAGATGCTCAAAACCTATCTCGTCCAGGTCGAAGGCGATCCGCAGGAGCAGCAACTGGCGCGCTTGCGGCAGGGCGTCCGCCTCAAGGACGGCATGACCCTGCCCGCCGATGTCACGCGTATCGACGCGCCGGACCTGTGGCTGCGCGATCCGCCGATCCGCCAGCGCAAGCTTATCCCCGACGCCTGGCTGAAACTCACCATCCGCGAAGGGCGCAACCGGCAGGTGCGTCGCATGACGGCGGCGGTCGGGCTGCCGACCCTTCGGCTGGTCCGCTGGTCGATCGGCGACTGGTCCGTCGCCGGGATCGTGCCCGGCCAGTTCGTGGAGGCCGCCGGCCCGGGCAGGGAGAGCGGCGGCGCGCCGGACCGATAAAAGCGGCGTGGGCCGCTTTGGGCCATGATGCTCCTTGCCGTCTGTTGCGATCGACCGCGAAAACTGGTTTGAGGCTTTGACGCCTTCCGCTTCCCTAAGCGTCCGGCAGGTTTTGGATTCCATGAATTATCGCCACTCCTTCCATGCGGGCAACAGCGCCGATGTCGTGAAGCACAGCCTGCTGATCGCGCTGGTCCGGGCCTTGCAGCAGAAACCGGGCGCGTTGACCCTGATCGACACCCATGCGGGTTGCGGACTCTACGACCTTGGCGGCGAGCAGGCGCAACGCACCGGCGAGGCCGCACAAGGCGTGCTGCGGGCCTTTGCCGATGCCGACCCGTTGCTGGACGATTACCGCGCCGCCGTGCAGGCGGTGAATGACGGGGCGGAGCCGCGCCTCTACCCCGGCTCGCCACGGTTCCTGGCGCAGCTGCTGCGCCCGCAGGACGTGCTGATCCTCAACGAAAAGCATCCCGAGGATGTCCGGACCTTACGCGGCGCAATGCGCGGGACGCCCGCGGCGGTGCATGAGCGCGATGCCTATGAGCTGTGGCTGGCGATGCTTCCCACCCGCACCCCGCGCGGCGTGGTGGTGGTCGATCCACCCTATGAGCAGACGGACGAACGCGAACGCATCGCCGCCACCCTCGCCGCGGCGCATCGCAAATGGGCGCATGGCGTGACGGTCATCTGGTATCCGCTGAAAGACCGCGCCACGCATGGGCGGTGGAAGTTTGAGCTGCACAAGCTCGGCATCCCGAAATTCCTCTCGGTCGAGCATTGGCTATATGATGCCGACCAGCCCGGCATCTACAATGGCGCGGGCCTTTTCATCGTCAATCCGCCCTATGCCTTCACGCAAGCCCTGCCGCCCCTGCTGGAATCCCTCCGCGCCGCACTGGCACCCGAAGGGCATAGCGGCGAGATCACGGCGAATTGGTTGCGCGACTGAGGATTGGCCTAGAACTCCGCGACCTTGCCCCAGGCGGAGTTGGCGAAGCGGCTGGGGTGGTAAGGTTTGGGGTCGACGATCGGCGCCGCGCCGCTGACGATATCGGCGATCATATGGCCCGCGCCCGGTCCGATGCCGAAGCCATGCCCGCTGAAACCGGCCGCCAGCACCAGCCCGGGCATTTCGTCCACCTCGCCGATGCCGGGCACGCCGTCGGGCGTGCTGTCGACATAGCCTGCCCATGCCCCGGTCACCGCCCGTTCGGACAGGCGCGGCATCAGCTCCAGCGCGCGGGCATGGGTGCGCCTGACGGTCGCGGGGTCGGGTGTGGGGTCGAGGACGCGCATCGCCTCCATCGGCGTCGGCCGGTCGAGCCGCCAGCGTGCGACCCGCTCATGGCCCGACCGCACGCCCTCCAGCCCGCCGGGGGAAAGCTTGCGCCAGCGCCGCAGGAACATCGGCACGAACTGGGTGGAGAAGCGCAGGAATTGCGGGGTCGGATCGACCTTGCCGCTGCCACTGATCGACAGGGTATAGCCACCGTCGCCGCGCCGGGTCATCGAGATATAGTCGCTGTGCATCGCGGCCGGGAAGATGTCCTCGCCCGGCCCGACCGCCATCACCGTCTGGCGGATCGTCGCCTGCGGAAAGCGGATGCCATATTGGTGGCAGAAGGATGAGGCCCAGGCCCCGGCCGACAGCACCGCGATACGGGTGCGGATCGTGCCGTGTTCGGTAACGACCGCGGACAGGCTCCCGCCCTCGGTCTCGACGCCGCGCACGGCGCAATTCTGATGCACCGTGCCGCCCAGTTTCATCAGTGCGCGCGCGGCGGCCGGTGCGGCGCGCGAGGGGTCTGCGGTGCCGTCGGTGGGGGAGAAGACGCCGCCCTTCCACGGCTTGTTGCTGAATCGGCCGCGCTCGCTGGCCTCTGCCGTCGACAGCATATGGGTGGTGACGCCCGCCGTCCGCGCGAAATCGCGCCAACGGGTCCAGCCCTCGATCTCGGCCTCGTTGTCGCTGAGATAGAGCAGGCCACAGCGGCTGAAGCCCGTCGCCTCGCCGGTGTCGGCGGCGAACTGTTCCCACAGGTCCAGCGCCTTGGTCGCCATCGGCAGCTCGCGGGCGTCGCGATTCTGCTGGCGGCACCAGCCCCAGTTGCGGCTCGACTGTTCGGCGCCGACCCGGCCTTTTTCGACCAGCGCGACCTTCAGCCCGCGCTTGGCCAGGTAATAGGCGGTGAAGCTGCCGACGATGCCGCCGCCGATCACGACGACGTCGGCGCTGTCGGGCAGGGCAGGGCTAGAATCGACCAGGGTAAGCGGTGCGGGCATTCCGTGGCTCCAGCGGGTCCGGGTTGACAGTCATGGTGTAGGGCAGGCCGGGTCAGAAATATTTGAGCCAGCCAATATCCTTGCGGCGCTTCTTCAAGTCCGCGAACCAGCGCGTCGGGAAATAGAGCGGCACGATCATCACGATCCACATCAGCCAGATCCCATGGATCGAAGGGAGGCCGAACACCGCGTCATGATTGGTGCCCCAGATCGCCACCGCGCTCAGGTACAGGGTGCGCAGGACATAGAGGTGGAAGAGGTAGAAGAACATCGGCGCGCTGCCGAGCACCGCCAGCCAGCCGATCACCCGTGTGTCCGCCACCCGCTCGAACAGCGCCAGCAGCAACAGGCCGATGCCCAGCGTCTCCAGCACGAACAGCAGCGAAGGAGGATATTTGGTCAGTGCCAGGAAGCTCATGACCGTGCGGACGGTCGAGCCGGGCACGACGAACCAGGGGGTATCGCCATAGACGTTGAGCGCGCGCAGCACAACGAAACCGACCAGCATCAGCACCCCGGTCCGCACCAGCCGCCGCCGCCGGGCCGCGATGTCATCGCCGACGAACCACGGCCCGATCGCCCAGCCGAGGCAGATTACCCCGATCCACGGCAGCAGCGGATAGCTGACCCGCACGGGAAAACCGCCGAAGTTCAACATCCCGCGATCGTGCAGAACGGTCCAGATCAGGTGGAGCGGATGTCCCTCGGGAAAGGTGATCGGACCCAGCAGGTTGTGCCCGGCCACGATGACGATGCCGATGGCGGCGATCGCGGCGTGGGGCAGTCGGATCAATGCCGACAGGACGATCATGCTCAACCCGATCGCCCAGATCACCTGGAGATAGAGGATCGTTGGCGGAATTTCGAAGCGCCAGACGAAGTTGACGACCGTCAGCTCCAGGAGAACCAGGAACGCCCCGCGCTTGAACAGGAAGGCGCTGGTTTCGGCCCGGCTGTGCTTGCAGCTGTAGAGATAGGCGCCCAGTCCGGTCAGCGCGACGAAGATCGGCGCGCAGAGCGTGCTGGTCATCCGGCTGAAGAACGAGTCCGGCGCAACGGTCAGCGCATCGACCGGATCGCCGATGGGGACCCAGAGCAGGAATGCCTCGCGGATATGGTCGAGCAGCATCAGCACCATGACGAACCCGCGCAGGGCGTCGATACCGACCAGCCGCGCACCGGCGCGGACGGGGGTGGCCTGTGTCTTGGGGGGATTTGCGACCCCGGCGGGTCCGATACCCGCGGACGTGATGCTCGCCATGAAGAGGAACTCCGACGGAATGGAATGGGTCAGTCGTGCGCCAGCAGCGCGATGGCGTCGATTTCGACCAGATAGCCGTAGTGAAGCTCGGGCACCGGCACGACGGTACGCGCGGGGCGCGCCTCGCCCAGCCGCGCGGCATAGACCGCATTGAAGCGCGGCCAGTTCTCGACCCCGACGATATAGGCGGTGACCCGTGCCAGCCGGTCGGGCGTGCCGCCCGCCGCCGTCAGGATCGCCAGCATGTTGTCGATCGCCTGCGCCGCCTGCGCCTCGAAACCCATGTCGTCGAGGGCCGCGCCGTCGGCGCGGATCGGCAGTTGGCCCGAGATATAGAGATGATCGCCAGCACGCACGGCTTGCGAATAATGCCCGGCGGGCAGCGGCGCATCCTGGGTCAGGACGGGTTCGATCCGGGTAGCGGTCATTACCATCCTCCGAAACGGGGCCATGTCGCGGCGACCTGCGGGTCGGCGCCATGCACGACACGATAGGCAGGATGCTGCGCGCCGGTGGAACAGGCGTGGTTGGGCAGCACGCGCACCCGGTCGCCGATCGCCAGCGGCGGCAGCGTGCCGTCCGAACCCGGCCGCACGGTGATGATGCCATGTTCCTGATTGGCGTCGGCCAGGATCAGGTCCGCATAGGGTGTCCCGTCCAGCGTGCAGACGATGCCATAGCCTTGGTCGACTGGTTGCTTGGCGGTGCCGCGATCGCGCGACATGGCCATCCAGCCCGCATCGATCAGGATCCAGCCCTTCTCGCGCTGAAAGCCGATCACCGTGCCCAGCACCGACAGCGCGATGTCGTCGATGGCGCAGACGCCGATGCCGTGCATCACCAGATCGAAGAACACGAACACGCCCGCGCGTACTTCGGTCACGCCGGTCAGGTCGGTGGCGAAATGCGCGGTCGGGGTCGAACCGACGCTGACCACCGAACAGGCATGGCCGTCGGCGCGCAGCGTTTCGGCGGCGTCGACGACGCTCTTGCGTTCGACCTCGGCATAGCGGCGCAGTTCATCGGGCGTGCGCGCGGCATAGCTGCCCCCCGCATGGGTCAGCACACCGCGCAGTTCGCCGCCATCGGCCAGCGCCCGACCGATGGCGAGCAACTGGCCGATATCGCCCGGCAACACGCCCGAGCGATGGCCGTCGCAATCGATCTCGATCAGCGCGGGGATCGCGGTGCCCGCCGCGCGTGAGGCCTCGGCCACCGCCTCCGCCTGTTCGACCGTGTCGAGAATCACCGCCAGATCGACTCCGCGCGCGCGCAGCGCCAGCACGCGGGGCAGCTTGTCCGGCGCGATGCCGACCGCATAGATGATGTCGCGCACACCGGCATCGGCGAATTGCTCGGCTTCGCGTAGGGTCGACACGGTGGCGGGGCCGTGCGGGCTGCTCATCAGCCGCGCCGCTACCTCGATCGACTTGCCGGTTTTCAGGTGTGGGCGGAGCGCCACGCCCATCGGCGCCAGATGCGCCTTCAGCCGCGCGATGTTGCGGTCCATCCGGTCGGCGTCGAGCACCAGGCACGGCGTCTCGACGGTCGCCAGCGTCGCGGTGACAGGAGCCTGAACCGGCTTGGCGAGCGTATCGGCTTGCATCGTCTTGATCTCCATCCGGGGCTCAGGCCAGGATCGCCTTGGTCTCGAGATATTCCTCGAAACCATGGACCCCATATTCGCGTCCGTTGCCCGATTGCTTGTAGCCGCCGAACGGCGCGTGCGCGGTCCAGGCGGGATAGTTGATATGAACCTGTCCCGATCGGATGCGCCGGGCGATGGCCTTCGCACGGACCGGGTCGCCCGACTGGACGTGCGCGCCCAGTCCATAGACGGTGTCGTTGGCGATCGACACGGCCTCGTCCTCGTCGGCATAGGGCATGATGCACAGGACCGGGCCGAAAATCTCCTCTCGCGCGATGCGCATGTCACGGGTGACGCCCGAGAAGACGGTCGGGCGGACATAGAAGCCGCGATCGAGCCCGGCGGGACGGCCGGGGCCGCCCGCGACCAGCCGTGCGCCTTCCGCCTGGCCTGCCGCGATCATGGCCTGGACGCGAGCGTGCTGCGCGGCATTGGCGATGGGACCCATCGTCGTCGCCTCGTCGCCCGGCGGGCCCACGCGCCATTCGGCGGCGGCTGCCGCCGCCAGCGCCTCGACCTCGGCCAGGCGGTCGGCGGGAACCAGCATCCGGGTGGGCGCGCTGCAAGACTGGCCGACATTGCGCATCCCAGCCATCACGCCGCGCGGCACGGCCTGGGCGAAGTCCGCATCGGGCAGCAGGATATTGGGCGACTTGCCGCCGAGTTCCTGCACGACGCGCTTCACGCTGACCGCTGCCCCTTGCGCGACCAGCACGCCCGCGCGGGTCGAGCCGGTGAGCGAGATCATCGCGATGTCGGGATGCGCCGCCAGGGCTGCGCCGACGACCTCGCCGGTGCCGCCGACCAGGTTGAACACGCCCGGCGGGGTGCCTGCATCGTGCATCACCTGCGCGAACAGGAGTGCGCTATAGGGCGACAATTCGCTGGGCTTCAGCACCACCGGGCACCCGGCGGCAATGGCGGGTGCGACCTTGGCGGTAATCTGGTAGAGTGGCCAGTTCCACGGCGTTATCAGCGCGCAGACCCCGATCGCCTCCTTGCAAAGAGTAAAGCCCGCCTCCTGCCGCTCGAACGCGTAATCGGCCAGCACCTCCATCTGTGCGCGGACATGCGCGATGGCAAAGGGCACCTGCGAGGCACGGGCAAAGCCGATGGCGGCGCCCATTTCAGTTGCGATCGCCCGGGCGAAATCCTCGGCACGCTCTTCCAGCAAGGCGGCGATCCGGCCGAGCAGGGCGATGCGGTCCGCGACCGGGCTGATGGCAAAGGCGGGAAAGGCGCGGGTCGCGGCGGCGACGGCCCGGTCGATATCGGCGGCAGACCCTGCCGCGACCCTGCCGATCCGGGTCTCGGTCGCGGGATCGATGACGGGAATCGCAGGCGCCGGCGCGACCGGCGCGTGCCAGTCGCCATCGATATAGAAATGTCCCGCCCTGTCGCTCGTCATGTCCACCTGTCCCGACGTCCGTCGCCCTTGCCCCGATCCGAGGCCCCTTGCGCGATCCGGCCTGGGGCCAGTGTAGCCATGGGCGATCAGCAGACGCTTCCGAAAACAGGGGGGCAAACGGCATACCCGCCATGGTCGGCGTATCGCGACAGCGGTTTACCCCGATCGACGCTCCGATACCGCTCGAAAAGGCCAGCATATTATGCTGCGATATCGCGAAGGTTGCGCCGCGCGCGGCATGGACGCGGGCGTAACAAGCAATTCTGCCGCATGGGGCGCACTATCATCGGCCCCGGCAATATCATCTTAGCGAAGGGGGCCGACCGTGCTTCGTCCAAAGTACATCACGTTCGATTGTTATGGCACGCTGATCTATTTCGAGATGGCGCCGGTCGCGCGCCGCCTTTACGCCGACCGTATCGCGGCGGCGGACATGGACAAATTCTGCGCCGATTTCTCAGCCTATCGCCTGGACGAGGTGCTGGGCGCGTGGAAGCCCTATCGGGACGTGGTCGAGGGTTCGCTGCGCCGCACCTGCGGCAAGTGGGGCATCGAATATCGCAACAGCGACACGGCGGAAGTCTATGCCGCCGTGCCGACCTGGGGGCCGCATCCGGATGTGGTCGAACCGCTCAAGCGCGTCGCGGCGGAATATCCGCTGGTCATCCTGTCCAATTCGATGGTGGACCTGATCCCGGCCAGCGTGACCAATCTGGAGGCGCCGTTCCACGCGGTCTACACCGCCGAGGAGGCGCAGGCCTATAAGCCCCGGATGCAGGCGTTCGAATATATGTTCGACCAGTTGGGCTGCGGGCCGGAGGACGTGCTGCACGTCTCGTCCAGCTTCCGCTACGACCTGATGACCGCCTATGACATGGGCATCACGAACAAGGCGTTCGTCAATCGCGGGCACGAGCCGCTGAACGGCTATTATCAGGTGCATGAGATCCCCAGCATCGCGGGTCTGCCCGGGCTGGTGGGGCTGTGAGCGTGGCGACCGAGGTCCGCTCGTTCATCGACCTGCGCGCCTTCGTCGCGACGGCCGCGCTGCCCGCCGGTGGTGACTATCGCACCGCGCGCACGCCGCTGCCGCTTGCGGAGGGGACGTGCAGCGTCGACCTGCTCGCGCTCGACGGTACTTCGGGCATGGATGCGGGCCTGCCGGGTGATGAGTTCGTCATCGTCCTGGCGGGGTCGCTTCGGCTGGGCGAGGTCATGCTGGCGGCGGATGGCTGCGCGGTGATCCCGAGCGGCGTCGCCTTCGACTGGGAGGCCGCGCCCGGCACCCGCGCGCTCGCGATGCGCCATGCGATTCAGACGCCCGCCGCCGACCGGATCGTGCCGATCGACGAAGCGGCCGACCTGACGCCGTCCAACCCGCCGCTCGCCGAGCTGCTCGTCGGGCCGACGCCATCGTGTCGCAACCATACCGATTATCTGTCGAGCGACGGCGTGTTCATCTGCGGGACCTGGGACTCGACGCCCTATCACCGCACCGCGATGCGCTATCGCCATCACGAGCTGATGCACCTGCTCGACGGCAGCGTGACGTTCGAGGACGAGACGGGCGCCCGCCGGACCTTCGCCAAGGGCGACATCTTCCTGCTGGAACATGCCGCGATGTGCTCATGGGACAGCCGGGAGCATGTGAAGAAGGTCTATGCGATCTGGCGGCCGGTGGTCGCCTGATCCCCTCGGGGCGATGCCGCGACCGGCATCGCCCCGATCAAAGCGTTTCGAGCGACTGGTGGCAGAAAATCTGGCGGTCGTCCGTCAGCAGCCGCGGCGGCATCGCCTCGGCACAGGACGGAGCCGCGCGGATGCAGCGCGGTCGGAAGCTGCATCCGGTCGCCGACATGCGTGCCGCCGCCGCCCCTGCCTGCCGCGCGGGCGTCTCCTCCAGCCAGCCCGGCCGCAATTCGGGCACCGAGGCCGTCAACAGCCGGGTATAGGGGTGGTGCGGTCCGTGGCCCAGCCCGTCGCGCGTCGCCTGTTCGGCGACCCGCCCGGCATAGAGGACCAGCACATTGTCGGCGATGGCGCGTATGATCTCCAGGTCGTGGGTGATGAACATATAGGCCAGGCTCAGTTCGCGGCGCAGCTCGATCAGCAGGTCGAGCACCGCCTCCGCCACCACGGGGTCCAGCGCCGAGGTCACTTCGTCGCACAGCAACACGTCGGGGCGCGCCGCCAGTGCGCGCGCCAGGTTGACGCGCTGTTTCTGTCCGCCCGACAATTCGCCGGGTAGCCGGTCGGCGAGCGCGGTGGGAAGGCGGACCAGATCGAGCAGCCGTGCCACCTCCGCCCTGGCCGAACGCCGGTCCAGGCCATGATAGAAGGCGAGCGGCCGGGCGATGGCGGCACCGACGCTGACCGCCGGGTTCAAGGCGGTATCGGCACTCTGGAAAACCATCTGGACCCGGCGCAGCTCGTCGCGCGAACGGTGGCGGACCAGTGGGGCCAGCGGATTGCCGTTCAGCAGGATGCGCCCGGCGGTCGGTGCGTGCAGCCCCGCCGCGACACGTGCCAGGGTACTCTTGCCGCACCCGGATTCACCGATGACGCCCAGCACCTGACCCCGCCGGATCGACACGTCGATCCCGTCCAGTATCTTCGTGCGCGGCGCACCGTCCGGGCCGGTCCCGCCATAGCCCGCGACGATTCCCCACATGTCGAGAAGGGGCGCATCGTCGGTCGGGGGCGCGATGGCGGGCGCGCGCGGCGCGGCGGCGGCGACCAGCGCCTGCGCATAGGCATGACGCGGCGCGAACAGAATCTGCTCGGTCGTGCCCAGTTCCTGCACCTCGCCGCCACGCAGCACCGCGATCCGGTCGGCGATCTGTGCGACCACCGACAGGTCGTGGGTGACATAGACGGCGGTGGTGCCGAGATCGCGTACCGCGTCCTTGAACGCCTTCAGCACCTCGATCTGGGTGGTCACGTCGAGCGCGGTGGTCGGCTCATCGAAGATGACCAGCGCCGGATCGGTGATCAGCGCCATCGCGGCCATCAGCCGCTGGAGCTGCCCACCCGACACCTGATGCGGATAGCGTGCGCCGACGCCTTCGGGGTCGGGCAGGGCGAGGCGACGGAACAACGCCCTGGCCTTTTCCTCGGCGGCGGCGCGATCAAGCGTCCCGTGGATCAGCGCAGGCTCGATCACCTGCGCCATGATGGTCAGCGACGGATTGAAGGCGGCGGCGGCGCTCTGCGCGACATAGGCGACCGTCCGACCGCGCACTTGGCGCAGCCGCTCGGGGGTGGCGCCGTCCAGCCGCTGGCCCGCTACCTCGATGGCGCCGCCTGCGATCCGGCAGCCCGGCCGCGCATAGCCCAGCAGCGACAAGGCGATGGTCGTCTTGCCCGACCCGGACTCGCCGATCAGGGCCAGCACTTCGCCCTTGGCAACCGACAGGCTGACATCGGGGACGATCACGATCTCGCGTCCATCCTCGCCACTGGCGGTGATGCGCAGATGCTCGATACGGGCGAGCGGCGCGTCGGTCATCGCCGCCGCCGTCCGGGAAGGGAGTCGATCACGAGGTTCATTCCGATCGTGAGGGAGGCGATCGCCACCGCCGGGAACAGGACAGCAGGCGCACCGAAGCCGAGCCCGGCGATATTTTCGCGAACCAGCGCGCCCAGGTCGGCCTGGGGCGGCTGGACGCCCAGTCCGAGGAAGGACAGGCCGCTGAGCAGCAGGACGACGAAGACGAAGCGCAGGCCGAAATCGGCGGCGAGCGGCCCGGTGACGTTGGGCAGCGCCTCGCGCACGACGATATAGGGCAGGCGCTCGCCCCGTGCGCGGGCGGCGGCGACGAAGTCCAGCGCCATCACCCCCATCGCCAGCGCCCGGGCGGTGCGGAACGCGCCGGGGGTATAGATCAGTGCCAGCGTCCCGATCAGCACCGGGATGGACGCGCCGGTCGCCGCGATCACCACCAGTGCGAGCATCAGGCTGGGGATCGCGATCACGATGTCGAACGTCCGGGACAGGCCGATGTCGACCCATCCGCCCGCGGCCGCCGCAAGACCCAGCAGGATGCCCGCCGCCGCCGCGATACCGGTCGCGACGAAGGCGATCAGCACGGTATAGCGCGCGCCGTACAGCACGCGGCTCAGCATGTCGCGGCCCAGATAGTCGGTCCCCAGCGGGAAACGGCGGCTGACAGTGTCGAACACGTCGACATGCACGACCTCGGCCACGCCGTGCGGCGCGACGCCGGGGCCGAGCAACGCGACGACAATCCACGCCATGACGAGGGCAAGGCCGATGCGGCCGCTGATCGCCATCGCCCTCACCGGCGCCGCAGCCGGGGATTGGCCAGGATCGCGACCACGTCGGCGGTCGTCACCAGAACGAGATAGGCGGTGCAGAAGATGATCGCGACCGCCTGGACCAGCGGCAGGTCGCGAGTGGCGACCGCGTCGACCATCAGCCGCGCGACGCCGGGATAGTTGAAGATGATCTCGACCACGATGACTCCCCCCAGCAAGGTCGACAGGCTGAGCGCGATCGCATTGGCGATCGGCCCAATGGCGTTGGGCAAGGCATGGCGCAGCACCACGCGCGCGGGCGAACACCCCTTCAGCCGTGCGGCTTCGGCATAGGAGGTGTCGAGCGCGTCAATCACCGCCGCGCGCGTCATCCGCACCATCTGCGCCATGACAAAACAGGCCAAGCTGAACACCGGCAGCGCAAAGACGCGGACCATGTCCCAGCTCGAATGAATGTCGCGGGTCGAGGAGAGGGCGGGCAGCCAGTGCAGGGTGACGGCGAACAGCATGACCGCCAGCGTCGCGATCAGGAATTCGGGCACAGATACGATGCCGATGGTTGCGATGCTGATCGCCCGGTCGAACGCGGTGCCGCGCTGGACCGCCGCGACGATGCCCAGGGTCAGCGCGAACGGCACCGACACCAGCGCGGTCAGCCCAGCCAGCGTCAGCGAATTGCCCAGCCGTGCCCCGATCATTTCGCGCATCGGCAGGCCAGTAACCAGCGAATGGCCCAGATCGCCGGCCAGCACGCCGCCCGCCCATTCCAGGTATCGCCGCCATGCAGGCTGATCGAGGTGCATGGCATTGCGCAGACCCGCCAGCGCCTCGGGCGTGGCGCTTTGGCCCAGAATCGCCTCGGCGACGTCGCCCTCCATCATCTGGGCGATGGCAAACACCGCCAGCGAGACGAAGACCAGGGTCGCCAGGGCCGCACCGATCCGGCGGCCGATCAGCAGGATCAGGGGGGAGCGGATCATGCGCCCTCCAGCCATGTGTCGGCAGTGAAGTCGAAGCCCATCAATCCCCCCTGCGCCATGGGTTGCAGCCCCTTCAGCCTTGGGCTGTGCGCATCGAGCAGGCTGAGGAACAGCGGGATGCCGATACCGGACTGGTCGTGTACGAGATGCTGCATCTCGCCATAGAGCGACTTGCGGCGCGCCTCGTCGGTTTCGCCACGCGCGGCGACCAGCAGGCTGTCGAAGCGGGGATTCTTCCATCCGCTTTCGTTCCACGGCGCGTCGGAGGCGAAGAACTGGGTGAAGACGATGTCGGCGGTCGGGCGCGGATTGGTGTTGCCGAAACCCAGCGGCACCTTCATCCAGCTGTTCGTCCAGTACCCGTCGGACGGCACGCGGCGGATGTCGAACTGCACGCCCGCCCGCCGCCCGGCATTCTGGATCAGGACGGCCATGTCGTCCGACTTGTCCGCCGCCGTCGAGGTGACGATGGGCAGGCGCGCGCCGATCATCCCGGCCCGCGCGAAATGATGGCGGGCACGGTCGGGGTCGAAGGCGCGCTGCGGCACGCTGGGGTCGAAATAGGGGTTGGTCGGCGCGATCGGCTGGTCGTTGCCGATGGTCGCATAGCCGCGGAAGATGGCGCTGCGCATCGTCTCGCGGTCAAGCAGCAGCTTCAGGCCCTGGATGAAATCGCGGTTGCCGGTCTGCTTCTGGTCCAGCCGCGCGATCAGATTCGTATAGCCGCCCGACTTGGTGACCAGCAGGTCGAACCCGGCGCGCTCCAGATGGCTGGCGATGCGCGGGTTGATCGCATGGATCAGGTCGACATCGCCCGATAGCAGCGCATTGATCCGCGCATTGTCGTCGGAAATGCAAAACAGCTCCACCTCGCCCAGCCGGACCTGGCGGCGCCAATATTCGGGCCAGCGCACCGCGATCGACCGCACGCCGGGAGTGAACTCGACCATGCGCATCGGCCCGGTGCCGATCGGATGGTGAAAGTCCCGTGTCCCGTCGCGGATGATCTGAAACTGCGAAATGCCGAGAATCGTCGGCAGGTCGGAATTGGGGCTCTTCAGGGTGATGCGGACATGATCCGGTCCATCGGCACGGATCGAGGCAAATTGCTCGGCGAAGACGCGGGCCTTCGATCCGACCGCCGGATCGAGGTGACGCTTCAGCGAATAAACGACATCGGCGACGGTCAGCATCGATCCGTCATGGAACCGCACATCGCGGCGCAGGCGGATGGACCAATCGCGGGCGTCGCTTGTCTCGATCGACTCGGCCAGCGCGGGTTGCGGGCGGAAATGCTCGTCGAGCCGGGTCAGCCCGTCATAGACCATCGCGCAACGGCAGAAGTCGGACACCACGGTCTGGCGTGCCGGGTCCATCGTGTCGGCGGTCGAGCTGACTGCGACCGCGACCCGCAGCCGCCCGCCCGCGGGTTCGGGCCGCGCGGGCGAAAAGCCGCATGCGCCCAGCCCCAGCGACAGGCCGCCGCCGCCGATCAGGCGGATCGCGTCGCGCCGCCCGATCAATGCCGCCAGTCCTGATAGCGGTAATAGGCCCCGACCAGCGGCAGGAACCAGGGCGGCCCGAAATGTCCCGGTATGGCGGGCCAGTCGATGCCGTGAAACGGATTGGCCTCGGCCGGACTGGCACCGGTCATGATCCGCGCCATCACCTCGCCCATCAGGACCGAGATCTGCGTGCCGTGGCCGCTATAGCCCATCGCATAGTGGAGGCCGTCACGGATGCCCGCGCGCGGCAGGCGATCGGCGGTCAGGTCGACGATCCCGCCCCAATTGTGCGCGATGCGGACATCCGCCAGGGCGGGGAAAATCTCGCGCATCCGTGCTTCCAGGATCATGCCGCTGCGTATGTCGTTGCGCGGGCTGGACAGGGCGAAGCGGGCGCGGCCGCCGAAGATCAGGCGGTTGTCGGCAGTCAGGCGGAAATAATTGCCGATATTGCGCGTCGTCGTCGCGTTGCGCCGCCCCGGCATGACCATGTTCGCCAGATCACCCAGCGGCTCGGTCGCGACGATGAAGCTGCCGATCGGCACGATCCGCCGCCGCAGCCAGCCGAATGGCCCGGCCATGGACGCGCCGGTCGCCAGCAATACGGTGTCGGCGATGATCGTGCCGCGCGGCGTGACCAGCTTGTGGCGCCCGCCCGGCGCGCGGGTCAGGCCGGTCAGCGGCGTGTCCTCATGGATATGCGCTCCGTGCCGCTTCGCCGCACGCGCCAACCCGGTGGCAAAGCGGCCCATGTGGAGCGACGCGCTGTGCGGGAAGACCAGGCCGCCATGGAATGCGTCGGACCGGATTTCCCCGGCCAGCCGGTCGCGGTCGAGCAGGCGGATGTCCGGCTCTACCGTCTTCGACAGCAATTCGGCGGCGCGGGCGAGCTTGGCGACATGTTCGGGTTTGTCGGCCAGCTTCAGCTTGCCGTTGCGGGTGAAGTCGCAGTCGATGGCTTCTTCGGCGACGATCGCCTCGACCCGGTCGACGCCGGTGTCGAAGGCGCGATAGAGGGCGGTGGCGCGCTCGCGGCCGAACCGAGCGCCCAGCGCGGCGAAATCGCCCGCGATGCCGTTGTTGCACTGGCCGCCATTGCGCCCCGACGCCTCCCCGGCGATGCGTCCCGCCTCGATCACCACGACCTGCGTGCCCGCCAGAGCCAGGGCGCGCGCAGCGGCAAGACCCGTGAACCCGCCGCCCACGACAACGACCGAGGCACGGGCGGGCAGTGGGGTCACCCCCTCCGGAGCGAAGCGTTCGCCGCTATCCAGCCAATAGGATTCGAGCATCATCGTGCGGCTTTGCGTCCCCCGGCGAGAGGCCATCCCCGTGCGGCCCCGTCGCAGCATAGTCTGCTACGTCCGCCCGGCATCGTACCACTTTAGTTGTGTCACATGCCGGTCATATGTGCCGATCGGCCCCCGCCTCGCCGCACAGCATACCGCGCCCTCGTCTTCGGCCCGATGGGAGACGAGCGTGCAGGAGCGGGTCGGGAAGCCGCCGATGCCGGGTGCAGCATGATATTCCGCATCGCCCCGCAAATCACATGCGATATGCCCCGGCGCACTAGGCGGTGCGGCACCTCCTGCGCCATGGGGGCGGTAAAAAGGGCAGAGAGGATTTCGATGGAACAGCCAGCCATGCCGACAAGCGCCGACCCTTCCCCCGTCCAGGCCGAGCATCGGACGATGCGCCTGCGTGCGATGACGCTGCGGGACGTCGCCAGCCTCCATGTGCTCGCCAAGGCCGAGCAATGGCCGCACCGGGCGGAGGATCTGGCCGATATGCTGGCGGTCGGCACCGGCACGGTCGCCGAACTCGACGGCGAGATCGTCGGCACGACGATGTGGTGGCGCGCGGGACCCAAGACCGCGACGCTGGGCATGGTCATCGTATCCCGGCGGCACCGGGGCGCGGGGCTGGGCCGGATCATCATGGACTCGGTGCTCGACCAGATCGCGGCCGAGCTGGGTCCGGATGCCGCGATCGTGCTGAACGCCACCGAGGAGGGGCTGCCGCTCTATCGCAAGCTGGGCTTTCGCGGCATCGGCGAGATCCTGCAGCACCAGGGTGCGGCCTTTCAGGCGCCGCTGGTCCCGCTGGAGGCAGGGGAGCGGATCCGGCCGATGGGTGAGCGTGACGGCGCGGTCGTCGATGCACTGGTCCATGCGGCCACGGGCCTTGATCGCCCACCGGTCATGACATTGCTGCGCGAGAAGGCGCATGGCGTGGTGTTGACGCATGGTGACGCCGTGACGGGCGCGGCGCTGTTCCGCCGGTTCGGGCGCGGCTATGTCGTCGGGCCGGTGATCGCCCCCGACGCGACCCGTGCCAAGGCGCTGATCGCCCAGTGGATCGGGTCGCGCAGCGGCGAATTCATCCGGCTGGATATACATGGGAACAGCAGCTTGGGGCCGTGGCTGGAGGAGCTGGGACTCGTTCAGGTCGGCCGGGTGGTAACGATGGTGCGTGGCGCGGAGCCGCCTGCCGCCGTACCGGGACAGGCCTTCGCCATCGTCAGCCAGGCGCTGTGCTGATGTCCCGGGACCTTCGCGCGACCGGCCTGCTTGTCGAGACGATGCTGATCGGTGGGGCATGGCGCGGGGCCGGGGACGGCGCGACGCTGGACGTAACCGACCCCGCCACCGGGGCGGTGATCGGCACCATCCCGGCGGCGGGGGCGCCCGAGGCCGAGGCGGCGATCGCCGCCGCTGCCGAGGCGTTTCCCGCCTGGCGTCGCCGCACCGCCGATGACCGCGCCACGCTGCTGGAGGCGTGGCATCGGCTGATCCTGGACCATGCCGATACGCTGGCCGCGATCATGACCGCGGAACAAGGCAAGCCGCTGGCCGAGGCGCGGGGCGAGATTGGCTATGCCGCGTCGTTCGTGAAGTGGTTCGCGGGCGAGGGGCGGCGCATCGCCGGACATATGATCCCCGCGCCGACCGCCGACCGCCGTATCCTTGCGACCCGCGAGCCGGTGGGGGTGTGCGCGGCGATCACGCCGTGGAATTTCCCCGCCGGGATGATCACGCGCAAGGTCGCACCTGCACTGGCGGCGGGCTGCACCGTGGTCATCAAGCCGTCCGAGCTGACGCCCTATACGGCGCTGGCGCTGGGCAAGCTGGCCCTTCGGGCGGGTATCCCGGCGGGGGTCGTCAATATCGTCACCGGCCTGCCCCAGGCGATCGGCGCGGCGTTGACCACATCGCCGGTGGTGAGGAAGCTTTCCTTCACCGGATCGACCCGCGTCGGCGCGCTGCTGATGCGCCAGTCGGCCGATACGCTCAAGCGACTGAGCCTGGAGCTGGGCGGCAATGCGCCGTTCCTGGTGTTCGACGATGCCGATGTCGATGCGGCGGTGGCTGGGGCCATGGCGTCCAAGTTCCGCAATGCCGGACAGACCTGCGTCTGCGCCAACCGCCTGTTCGTGCAGGACGGCATTCACGACCGCTTCGTGGCAAAGCTAGGCGAGGCGGTGCGGGCCTTGCGGGTGGGCGACGGGCGTGACGAGGGTGTGACGGTCGGCCCGCTGATCAACGCCGCCGCCACGACCAAGGTCGCCGAGCATGTCGCCGATGCGCTGGCGAAGGGCGCGCGCATCGCCGCCGCCCCCGATGGCGTGACCGGGGATGCCCGTTTCGCGCGGCCGGTCGTGCTGATCGATGCGACGCCCGACATGCGGCTGGCCTCCGAAGAGACGTTCGGGCCGGTCGCCCCGGTCTTCCGCTTCCGTGACGAGGCGGAGGCGGTGGCGCTCGCCAATGCGACGCCGTTCGGGCTGGCCAGCTATTTCTACACGAATGACCTGCACCGTGCCTGGCGTGTCGGCGAGACGCTGGAGTTCGGAATGGTCGGGCTCAACACCGGCGCGCTGGCGATGGAGATGGCCCCGTTCGGCGGCATCAAGGCCTCCGGGCTCGGCCGTGAAGGCGGCCGCGAAGGCATCGACGAATATCTGGAAACCAAGGCGTTCCACTGGGGGGGATTGAAGGGCCTGTGACACAGTATCGGATCGCGGTGATCCCCGGCGACGGGATCGGCAAGGAAGTCGTGCCCGAGGGCGTCCGCGCGCTGGAGGCGGCGGCGGCGGCCTTCGGTTTCACCATCGCACAGGAATGGCATGATTTCGCCTCCTGCGACTATTATGTCCGCCACGGCCGGATGATGCCCGAGGACTGGAAGGCGCGGATCGGCGATGTCGATGCGATCTTCTTCGGTGCGGTCGGCTGGCCCGATACGGTGCCCGATCATATCTCGCTCTGGGATTCGCTGATCCAGTTCCGGCGCGAATATGACCAATATGTCAATCTGCGCCCGGCGCGGCTGATGCCGGGCGTGCCATGCCCGTTGGTGGGGCGAAAGCCCGGCGATATCGACATGATGATCGTGCGCGAGAATACCGAGGGCGAATATTCCGCCATCGGCGGCACCGCCTTTCCCGGCACCGACCGCGAGGTGGTGTTGCAGGAAACGGTGATGACCCGCACCGGCACCGACCGCATCCTGCGCTACGCCTTCGACCTGGCGCAGAAGCGGCCCGCCCGGCACCTGACCTCCGCCACCAAGTCCAACGGTATCGCGATCACCATGCCCTGGTGGGACGGCCGCGTCGCGGAGATGGCGAAAAACTATCCCGAGGTGCGGACCGACAAATATCATATCGATATTCTGGCCGCACAGTTCGTGATGAACCCCGACCGGTTCGACGTTGTGGTCGCATCCAACCTGTTCGGCGACATCCTGTCCGATCTTGGCCCCGCCTGCACCGGCACCATCGGCATCGCGCCGTGCGGCAACATCAACCCGGACCGCAGCGTGCCGTCGCTGTTCGAGCCGGTGCATGGCTCGGCGCCGGACATTGCGGGGCAGGGGGTCGCGAACCCGGTCGGCCAGATCTGGAGCGCGGCGATGATGCTGGACCATGTCGGCGAGACGGCGGCGGCAACCTCCATCGTCACCGCGATCGAGACGGTGCTGACGAGCGAGACCGGTCGTACCCGCGACCTGAAGGGGGCGGCCGACACCGTGCAGTGCGGCAAGGCGATCGCGGCGGCGATCGGCTGACGCGCGGACGCGGCATATTCTGCTGCCGGGTCGCAAAACTTGGCAGCTTGCGGCGGCGGGAAGGGTGGTGGCGGTCCCTCCCGCTGGTGAACCGGGCCTAGGATGGCGTCACCACAGACAACAAGGCCAGACATGCTCTCCAATTCGCTGATCGAGGCGGATCGCCGCCACCTCATCCACCCGGTCACGGCGTGGCGCGGGCACGAGGCGCGGGGTGCGACCGTGCTGACGCAAGGCCAGGGGATGTACCTGACCGACAGCGACGGCAACCGCCTGCTCGATGCGTTCGCTGGGCTGTGGTGCGTCAATATCGGTTATGGCCATGACAGCGTCGTCGAGGCCGCCGCCGAGCAGATGCGGCGCCTGCCCTATGCCACCGGTTATTTCTCCTATGCCAGCGAACCCGCGATCCGGCTGGCCGAGCGACTTGCGACCCTCGCCCCCCAGGGCTTGGAACGCGTCTATTTCACGCAGGGCGGTTCGGACTCGGTCGACTCGGCGCTGCGCTTCATCGTCCATTACTGGAATGCCAGGGGACGGCCGACCAAGAAGCACGTCATCGCGCTCGACAAGGGCTATCACGGCTCGTCGTCGAACGGGGCGGGCATCACCGGCCTGCCCGCCTTCCACCGGCTGTTCGATCTGCCGCATCACTGGCAGCATCATATTCCGGCCCCCTATCCCTATCGCCATGCGGCCGGTGCCGATCCGCAAGCGGTGATCGATGCCAGCGTCGCGGCGCTGAAGGACAAGGTCGCCGAACTCGGCGCCGACCATGTCGCGGCCTTCTTCGCCGAGCCGGTGCAGGGCTCCGCCGGGGTGATCGTGCCGCCCAAAGGCTGGCTGGCCGCGATGCGCGCCGCCTGCACCGAACTCGGCATCCTGCTGGTGGTCGACGAGGTCATCACCGGCTTCGGACGCACCGGCCCCATGTTCGCCTGCGAACATGAAGGCGTGTCGCCCGACCTGATGACGCTGGCGAAGGGGCTGACGGCCGGGTACGTCCCGATGGGTGCGGTGCTGATGTCGGCCGACATCTATGCCGGGATCGCCGATGGCCCCGACAACCATCTGCCGGTCGGGCATGGTGCCACCTATTCGGGGCATCCGGTCTCGGCGGCCGTCGCGATGGCGGTGCTCGACCTGTATGAAGGCGGCATCCTGGCGAACGGTATCGCCCGTACGCCGCAGCTGGCCGCCGGGCTGGCGGCGATTGCGGACCACCCGCTGGTCGGCGACGTGCGGCAGGCGGGCATGCTGGCGGGAATCGAACTGGTCGCGGACAAGGCCGCGAAGACACGCTTCGACCCGGCGCTGGGTCTGCCCGACCGGCTGTCGCGGGCGGGCCATGCCAACGGCATCATCTTCCGCGCCTTTGCCGACGGGACGATCGGGCTGGCGCCTGCGATCAGTTGCGGCGAGGAGGACATGGCCACCTTGCTTGCGCGGCTGACGCGCACGTTGGATGATGTCATCGAGCAGCCGGAGGTGCGCAGCATATTGTGATGCGCGTATCTCGCACGGGGAATGAAGGGGTATATCCGCCACCATGACGTCAGCGCCCAAACTCGATCGACTGGACTTTCGTATTCTGGCGCAGTTGCAGCGCAATGGGCGGATCACCAATGTCGACCTGGCCGATGCCGTCGGCCTGTCGCCCAGCCCCTGCCTGTCGCGGGTCAAGCGGCTGGAAAAGGCGGGCTATATCACCGGCTATGGCGCGCATGTCGCGCTGGCCAAGCTGGGCGAGACGCTGACCGTCTTTACCGAGGTGACGTTGAAGGATCACCGCACCGGCGACTTTTCCCGGTTCGAGCAGCGCGCACGCAACGTGCCGGAAATCGTCGAATGCCACCTGGTCAGCGGCGGTTACGACTATCTGGTCAAGTTCATCACCCGCAACGTCTCGCAATATCAGGAGCTGATCGAGTCGATTCTCGACAGTGATTTCGGGATCGAGAAATATTTCAGCTACATCGTCCTCAAGTCGCCGATCGTGAAGCGCTATGACCCGATCGAAACCTTGTTCGAGGATCGCGGCTGACACCATCACGAAGGTATGCCCATGCCCATCGACGCCCAGGAACTCGATCATCTCACCGCGTTGCGCCGCGATCTGCACGCGCATCCCGAACTGGGTTTCCACGAACATCGCACCGCCGGGATCGTCGCGGAGGCGCTCCGCGAGGCCGGGTTGGCGGTGACGACGGGGGTCGGCGGCACCGGCGTGGTCGGCACGCTGCGCAACGGCCCCGGCAACGGCGCGATCGGTTTTCGCGCGGACATGGATGCGCTGCCCTTCGCCGAGGCGACGGGGCTGGCCCATGCCAGCACGGTGCCGGGGGTCTTCCATGGCTGCGGTCATGACGGGCATAGCGCGACGCTGATCGGCGCGGCGCGGCATCTGGCGCGGATGCGCGATTTCTCCGGCACGATCCACTTTATCTTCCAGCCCGCCGAGGAAGGACTGGGCGGGGCCGATGCGATGGTGCGCGACGGCCTGTTCGAGCGGTTCCCGTGCGACCGGGTGTTTGCGCTCCACAACTGGCCCGACCTGCCGCTGGGCAGCGCGCGGACGCGGGCCGGGCCGATCATGGCGGCGGCGGACCGGTTCGACATCACCATTTCGGGGCGCGGCGGCCATGCCGCCATGCCGCACCAGACGCCCGATGCGATCCTGGCGGCGGCGACCCTGATCGGCGAGCTGAACACCATCGTCGCCCGCCGCGTCGCCCCGACCGAGAGCGCGGTGCTGTCGGTCACGAAGGTGACGGGCGGCGACTCGCACAATGTGATTCCGGCGCAGGTGAGTTTGACCGGCACCGTCCGCACCTTCTCCACCGCGGTGCAGGACCGGATCGAGCAATCGCTGCGCGCAATCTGCGAGGGCGTCGCACGGGCGAGCGAGACGCAGGTGGCGGTCGATTATGTCCGCTATTACCCGGCGACGATCAACGATGCCGATTGCGCGGAGATCGCGCTGGCGGCGGCGCGCGCAGTCTGCCCCGATGCGAAGGCGGCACCCGATCCGGCTTTCACGTCGGAGGATTTCGCCTTCATGCTGCGCGCGCGGCCGGGGGCCTATCTGTGGCTGGGGCAGCGCGACGAAGAGCATGTCGCGCCGCTTCATCACCCCGGTTACGATTTCAACGATGCCGCCATCCCGACCGGCATCGCCTGGTTCGCGCAGCTGGCGCGGACCCTTCTGCCGGCCTGACTCCAAACCGGCAGCCAGTCCCCGGCAGGATCGCGTCGGCCCGGCACGCGCAAATCCGCATTTCGTTCCGATCCTGTCATGGCTTCGCAATAAAATGCTTGTCGCGGCTGCCCATCATGTCGCCATCGCAGAGAGGGCGCCACATCGGCCCGCCGGTCCAGGGACCAGGACGAAGGCCAGGACGCCGTCGAGTTGAGGACGACGCGACATCCATTGAAGTCTTGGGGGATCCTATGCGCTACCGACATCTGCTATCGTTGAGCGTCGCCGGTCTGGCGATGACGACATCCACGGCGGCCTGGGCACAGACCATGCCGGTGGCGTATCACGACACGGCCGGGGCGGCCGGTCCGGGCACGGAACCCGACACCGCGGGGGCGGCGGAAGGGCAGCAGGCGGACATCGTCGTGCAGGGCCAGCGTCAGCAATATGTGGCCAACGTTCCCACGATCGAGGTGCCGCAGAGCATCCAGGTCCTGTCGGCCGAAACATTGCGCGATGCCGGCGTGACCCGGCTGGACAATGCGCTGGACTTCGCGACCGGCATCGCGCGGCAGAATAATTTCGGCGGCCTGTTCGATGTGTTCGCCTGTCGCGGCTTCTCGGGGGATGAAGGCACGGCGAGCAATTATCTGGTCAATGGCTTCAACGCCGCGCGCGGCTATGGCGGGTCGCGCGACACGTCCAATGTCGAACAGATCCAGGTGCTGAAAGGCCCCAATTCCTCGCTGTTCGGGCGCGGGGAGCCAGGCTGCACCGTCAACATCATCACCAAGAAGCCGGGCTTCGTCCTACATGGCGGTGCAATCCTGTCAGCGGGCAGCTTCAACACCTATCGCAGCGAGGGCGATTTCAACGTGCCGCTGTCGTCGCGAGTCGCGATGCGCGTGACCGGCGCGGCGGAATCGGCCGACAGCTTCCGCGACTTCAATTCCAGCCGGAAGATCACGGTCACGCCGTCCTTCCTGGTCAAGCTGGGCGAGGACAGCTCGGCCAGCTATGAGTTCGAGTATATCGACCAGAAGGTAACTTTCGACCGCGGTATCGTCGCACCGACCGGCAACCTGTCGCTGGTCCCGCGCAACCGCTTCTTCGGCGAGCCTGGCGATGGTCCCGTCCATGTCCGCGCCATGGGGCATCAGGCCCAGTTGCAGCATGACTTCGACAGGAACTGGTCGATCATCCTGGGTATCGGCTATCGCGACACATTCTTCCGGGGCGTGTCGACCGAGGCCGAGCTGGCGGCGGGGCGTCAGCGGCTCTATTCCGACGGCATCACCCTGTCCCGCCAGCGCCGCGACCGCGATTACAAGACCACCGACCTGACCTTCCGTGGCGAGTTGAGCGGCAAGTTCGATACCGGGCCGCTGACCCATCACATGATCATCGGCGCGGACTGGGACGATTACGAACTGGATATCCTCCAGAATCGCTACCGTCCGCCCGCCGTCGCGTCGCAGGCCGCCGGAAATCTGGCGGCGGGCAACCGCATCGACATCTTCAACCCGGTCTATGGCAAGCGGCCCGCGGCGGGTGCGTTCCAGAGCTATCTGGAGCGGCAATATAGCTGGGGCGCCTATCTTCAGGACCAGATCGACGTCACCGACGCGCTGAAAATCCGCGCGGGCGGACGTTACGACCAGTTCGAGCAGATCATCGACGACCGCGCCGCGCGTCGCCGGACGCAGCAGCTGCGCACCGCGTTCAGCCCCTCGGTGGGCGCGACCTATCTGTTCGGGCCGCATGTCTCGCTCTACGCCAATTACGGGCGCGGCTTCCGTCCCAACAACGGCACCGATGCGAACAACAACGCCTTCGTGCCCGAGCGCACGACGTCGTACGAGGCGGGGGCCAAGGTTTCGCTGCTCCGCCAGCGGCTGACCGGCACGGTCGCGCTGTTCAAGACGACCAAGAGCAACGTGCTGACCGCCGACCCCGTCAACGCCAATTTCTCGCTCGCCGTCGGCAAGGCGCGCAGCAAGGGCGTCGAGGCCGAGCTGTCGGGCCAGCTGCCCGCCGGGTTCCGGGTGCAGTTCAACTATGCCTATATCGATGCCGAGGTGGCGCAGAACGCCCTCGATCCCAATTTCGGGTTCGGCCTGCGCGAGGGCGATCCGCTGCTCAATATCGCCAAGAACAGCGGCAGCGCGCTGGTCTTCAAGGACTTCGACATCGGCGAAAAGCGCCTGACCCTCGGTGCGGGCGTGAACTATGTCGGCAAGCGGCTGGGCGAGACCGGCTTCCGCTTCGCCAATGGCGATTTCTATTACCTGCCTGCCTATACGTTGACCCGCGTGACGGCGGCGTTCGAGGCGACCGACCGGCTGCGCATCTCGGGTGAGGTCACGAACCTGTTCAACGTCCATTACTTCCCCAGCTCCTATTCGCGGCTGTGGACGCTGCCCGGCGCGCCGCGCCAGTTCATGGTGCGGGTTGGCTATTCCTACTGACCGACGGGCGGTCGCCCCCGCCCGGCATGGCCCCAAAAAAGGGCGTGTCGGCGGAGGGGCGGCCGCTTTGCCTGCGTAAGGGTGGGTGACGGCAATTCACCCCCAATCGGAGTTTGATCCCATGCGTCGTATCCTGCTCGCCCTGACCCTGGTCGCGTCCCTTTCCGCGCCCGTGCTGGCGCATCCCAAGCTGCTGTCGGCCAGCCCCGCGGCCGACGCCACGGTCACGACCGCGCCGCGCACGCTGGTGCTCAACTTCTCCGAAACCCTGCTTGCGCCGATGTCGGGCGCCGAGCTGACGATGATCATGCCGGGCATGGCCGCACATGTCATTCCGACAAAGACCTCGGTCGGGGCGGACGGCCGCTCGCTGGTCCTGACCCTCGCCGCGCCGTTGCCACGTGGTCAGTATCAGGTCGCCTGGCATGTCGTATCCGCCGACACCCACCGCGTCACCGGCAGCTACAAGATCCAGGTCGGCTGACCCCATGATGCAGGTTGCGCTGATCCTGGTGCGGGGATTGTCGCTGGCCATCCTGCCTGGACTGTTCGGGCTCGCACTGTTCGCGAAGATACGGCGGTGGCCGCTGATGGCGGTCACTGCCTTTGCAATTTCGGTGTCGGCGATCGGCTTCGTCCTGCTGGCCGTCGCGATGACCGGCGGCGATCCGGGGGCGCTGAGCGGAGAATTGCTGGCCATGCTACTGCGCGACACCGCGCCGGGGCTGGCCTTTGTCATGCGGATATTGCTGCTGGCGGCGTTGCTGGTCACGCTGCTGGCGCGGCCGATGGTGCCACGCTGCGCTGTCGCGCTGTTCGCGGCGGCCGCGACCGCGACGCTGGCCTGGAACGGGCATGGCGCGATGGATCCCGGCGCGCTCGGCTGGGTCCATCTGGGGGCGGACATCGTCCATATGCTGGCGGCCGGAGCCTGGATCGGCGCGCTGGTCGTCTTTGCCGGGCTTGTCCTCCGCCGTGCCCCCGATCGGGAGGAAGCGACCCGCGCCCTGGCGGGATTTGCCGGGGCGGGGAGCGTGATCGTCGCCGCCATCCTGGCGACGGGCCTCGTCAATGCGGCGAGGCTGATCGGTGTCGACGGTATCGCTCGGCTGCCGGACACCCTTTACGGGCGGCTGATGATCGTCAAGCTGTTGCTGTTCGGGGCCATGCTGGGGCTGGCCTCGGCCAATCGCTTCGTGTTGACGCCGGGCCTGCTCGCGTCGGGCGACAGGGGGCTGCGGCACCTGCGGATCAGCCTGTCGCTGGAGCTTGCCGCCGCCGTCCTGATCGTCGGACTTGTCGGCTGGGCGGGGACAGCCGAGCCGCCGGTCTCCGCCGGCTGACCCACCCGCGCCATGTGCGAGGGCGGGCGACGCAGCGAGCATCAGGGGCAGGATGCGATAGCGCATCCCGCTGGAGGGCTGGGTTCATTCTTCGGGCGCATGCGGCAGGGTGAAGGCGAGCGTCGCGGTATGTTCGTAACGGTCGATCTTGGTCGGCTGGTCCGAGGGTGAGACATAGACGGCGCGCAGCACGTTCAGCCCCTGGTTGCGCACGGGCAGGGTGACCCGGCCGTCCGCGCCGGTCGCGACCTCGGCCGCGTCGGGGTCGTTGACCATGTCGTTGATGACCGTCGCGCCCGCGATCGGCTTGCCCTTGAAGTATACGCGATAGGTCATCGGCGTGCCCAGCTTGGCGGGCAAAGCGCCGACCGGCACGATCTGCAGCGTCTGCGCCGGGATCAGCGGCACCGGCTTGGTCAGGGGGCCATGGATCATCGTGGCATATTTGATCGTCGTCTCGCTCTTGACCGCGTTCGGCACCTCATCCTTGGACTTCTTGACGAATTCGCCGTCGGGCAGCTTGGACCATGTGCCATTCTGCAGCACCGCGCTGACGATGGTCGGCGGCGCTTCGGTGTCGACCAGCACGACCGGCCCCGCCGTGCGCAGCTGCGCGCCGATCGGGTTCAGCTCGGCATCCCAGGCCTGGACGCTTTCCATATGGGGCTGGCGCTTGACCGCCTCCAGGTCGTCGGCGCCGATGCCATAGACGATGGCGATCTGCTTGGCGCGCTGCGCGAACCAGATGCCGTGAGCATCCGCCAGCGCGGGGATCAGGAGCCCTGCGGTCAGGGCGGTGGACCAGATCGGTGTCATTCGCTTCGCCACGTCATCACTCCTTTGCCAATGTCCCGAAAGGCTAGAGTCGAAAACGATCGACTCTGCTCACCCCTCCCCTTCAGGGGAGGGCTAAAACCGTGCAATGCTGATCGCTTTCAACTCTAGGCGTGGATCGTCCGCAGCTTTGATCGTCTTTTGCATTTTCCGCGAACAAGATGCCGTGACGGGGGGCGGGTTGAAGCATGTCTGGTGCCCGCCCCCGGACGGTGCCGGGGGCGGGCGGCGGCTCAGGCCTCGGCCAGTGCCCCGGGACGGCGGGGGCGCCCCCGCGATTTCGTCCAGCGCGACACCCAGGCGGTGATCGCGGGCAGGACGACCAGCGTCAGCGCAGTGGAGGTGATAAGCCCGCCGATGACCACCGTCGCCAGCGGCCGCTGCACCTCCGCCCCCGTGCCGGTCGCCAGCGCCATCGGCACGAAGCCCAGTGAGGCGACCAGCGCGGTCATCAGGACGGGGCGCACCCGCTCCATCGCGCCATCGGCGATCGCACGATCATCCTCCTCACCCAGCGCGCGGTGCCGGGCGATGGCGCTCATCATGACCAGGCCGTTCAGCACCGCCACGCCCGACAGCGCGATGAAGCCGACGGCTGCGGTGATCGAGAAGGGGATGCCCCGGAGCAGCAGCGCGAAGACGCCCCCCGCCAGCGCCATCGGCACCGCCGAGAACACGATCAGGGCGGGCACGAAGCCGCCCAGCGCCATGAACAGCAGCGCATAGATGGCCAAGAAGCAGATCGGCACCACCAGCATCAGGCGAAGCCGCGCCGATTGCAGGCTCTGAAAGGTGCCGCCCCAGTCGGTGTACATGCCCGGTGGCAGGGGCATTTTCGCGATCCGTGCCTCGGCTTCCTCGACGAAGCCGCCCAGGTCGCGGTCGCGGACATTGACCTGCACGGTTATCATCCGCTTGCCATTCTCGCGGCTGATCTGGTTCAGCCCCTGGGTATAATGGAAGCTCGCCACCTCGCGCAAGGGCACCGAGCGCGCCGTCTGCCCCTCGACGGCGGGGAGCATCACCGGGATCGCGCCCAGCGTGTCGATATCGTCGCGCTGCACGTCGGGCAGGCGGACGACGACGGCGAAGCGGCGATCCCCCTCGAACAACAGTCCCGCCTCACGCCCGCCCAGCGCCGCCGCGACGGTGGCGGTGATCGCGTCGACCGACAGGCCCAGGCGACCGGCCGCCTGGCGATCGATCCGCACGTCGAAGGTCGGCGCGCCATCGGTCTGCTCGACGCTGACGTCGGCCGCGCCGGGAATGGTGCGGACGGCATCGGCGATCTTCCGGGCCTCTGCCCCCATGGCGTCCAGGTCGTCGCCGTACAGCTTGATCGCGACATCGGCCCGCACCCCCGCGATCAGCTCGTTGAAGCGCATCTGGATCGGCTGCTGGATTTCCGTGCGGTTGCCGATCACCTGCTTCATCCGCTCCTCGACGCGGCGGATGATGTCCGCTTTGGTTCGCACCTCGGCGGGCCATTCGCCCTCGGGCTTGGGGATGACATAGGTGTCGGAGGCATTGGGCGGCATCGGGTCGGTGCCCAGATCGGCATTGCCGTTCTTGGAAAAGACCAGGGCGACCTCGGGCAGCGTCTTCAGTGCCTTCTCGATCCGCATCTGCATCTGCGTCGACTGGTCGATCGAGGCGGACGGGATACGGAAATTGGTGACGGTAATGTCCTTCTCGTCCAGCTGCGGCATGAACTCCTCGCCGAGCAGGCCGAAGCCCAGGGCCGCCGCCACGAACACCGCCACCCCGCCCAGCACGAAGGGGCGGGGCCGGGCGATGGCACGGGCCAGCACCGGGGCATAGCGCGCCTTGAACCAGCGGATGGGCCGCACTTCGCTTTCCTCGACCCGGCCCTTGATCAGGATCGCGATCATCGCGGGCACGAAGGTCAGCGACAGGATGAAGGCGCAGGCGAGTGCGATCATCAGCGTGATCGCCATCGGGGCGAAGGTCTTGCCCTCCACCCCCTGGAACGTCAGGAGCGGCGCGAAGGCGAGGAAGATGATCCCCTGGCCATAGACGGTCGGCCGGATCATCTCGCGCGCCGAGGCGGCGGTCGTCTCCAGCCGTTCCGCGCGGGTCAGCAGCCGCCCCTCGATATGCTGGCGCTCCGCCAGATGGCGCAGGGCGTTCTCGACGATGATGACCGCCCCGTCGACGATCAGCCCGAAGTCGAGCGCGCCCAGGCTCATCAGATTGCCCGACACGCCCAGCATGTTCATGCCCGTCGCGGTCATCACCATGGTGATCGGGATGACGGCGGCGGTGATCAGCGCGGCGCGGACATTGCCCAGCAGCAGGAACAGCACCACGATGACCAGCAGCGCGCCCTCGACCAGATTCTTCCGGACGGTGGCGATGGTCGCGTCGACCAGCTTCGACCGGTTGTAGACCGGCTCGGCAAAGACGTCGGGGGGCAGGGTACGGTTGATCTGGTCCAGCTTGTCGGCGACCGCCGTGGCGACGACGCGGCTGTTTTCGCCGACCAGCATCAGCACGGTCGAGATGACCGCCTCCGACCCCATGCGGCTGCCCGAGCCGGTGCGGACCGCGCCGCCGATCGTCACCTGGCCGACATCGCGTACCCGGACCGGCACGGCGTTGCGGGTGGCGACGACGGCGTCCTGAATGTCCTCGATCGACTTCAGCCGGGCGTCGGCCCGCACGAGGAAGTTCTCGCCCGCACGGCGGACATAATTCGCCCCCGCCGAGACATTGGCGCGCTCGACCGCATCGGCCAGCTCGGTCATCGCGATGCCATAGGCGGCAAGCGCCGACAGATTGGGCTCGATCAGATACTGCTTCACATAGCCGCCATTGGAGTCGACGCCCGCGACGCCCTTCACCGTGCGCATCTGCGGGCGGATGATCCAGTCCTGGACGGTGCGCAGATACGCGGCCTTCGCCAGCTCGGTGGTCAGCCGCTCGCCCTCGGGCGTCAGATAGCTGCCGTCGCGCTGCCAGCCCGGCTTGCCGTCGATCCGGGGGGCGCCGCGCCCGTCGGGATGGCGAAAGGCGATGGAGTAGAAGAAGATCTCACCCAAACCGGTGCTGAGCGGCGCGAGATTGGGCTGGACGCCGACGGGCAGGCTGTCCTTGGCCTGGGCCAGCCGCTCGGCGATCTGCTGCCGCGCGAAATAGATGCTGGTCGCGTCGGTGAACACCGCCGTCACCTGGCTGAAGCCGTTGCGCGACAGCGAGCGGGTCATCTCCAGACCCGGTATGCCCGCCAAGGCGGTCTCGATGGGGAAGGTCACCTGCTTCTCGACATCGACCGGCCCCAATGAGGGGACGAAGGTGCTGACCTGTACCTGTCGATTGGTCACGTCGGGCACCGCGTCGATGGGCAGCATCGTGATCTGCCACGCGCCGAACGCTACGACGGCGAGCGTCAGGACGGCGACCAGCCAGCGCAGGCGGACCGAGCCGGAGAGGATGGCGGCGATCATTCCTCGCCCCCCATGTCCTTTTCGAGTTCGGCCTTGATCAGGAAGGCGTTGGTCGTGGCGATCCTCGTGCCCGCCGCGATGCCCCCGGCGATGGCGACCATGCCGTTCGAGCGGCCCGCGATCGTCACCGGCCGGGCGCGGAAGCCCTGGGCTGTGCGGACGAAGACCATGTCCCGCCCGCCCAGTGTCTGCACCGCGTCCTGCGGGATCGTGATGCCGTCATGGGCGACGCCCCCACTGGCGAAGATGCGCGCCTGGACCAGCTGGCCGGGCGAAAGCGTGTCGGCGGAGGCCTGCGGCGTGACGATGATGGTCGCGGTACGCGACTGCGGATCGACGACGCCGGTCGCGGCGCGGACCCGGCCCGCCACGCCTTGGCCGTCGCGGGTCAGCAATTCGACCCGGTCGCCGACCCGGATGCGGGCGGCTTCGGCCGGGGGCACGGCGGCGGCGACCTCCAGGCGACGGGGATCGGCGACATGGAACAGATCGGCCTCGGCGGTGACATATTGGCCCAGCCGTGCGGCCGCCATCGTCACGCGTCCGGCGATCGGGCTGATGACGGCCACCGATCGCCCGTCGCCGGTGACGCGCGCCGCGCCCGCGGCCGCACTCGCACGCAGCGCATCGGCCTGTGCCACGGCAAGATTGGCCTGCGCCGAATCATAATCGGCGCGCGGCGAAACCCCCTGCGCCAGCAATCCGCGCTCACGCTCCAGCTGTCGCCGCGCCAACCCGACCCGCGCGGCGGCGGCGGCGCGGTCGGCGGTGATCTGCGAGGCGTCGCGGCTTTCGATCAGCGCCACTGTCTGCCCGGCGCGCACCGCATCGCCCATGCGGACGAGGATGCGGGTGATGGTGCCCGGCGCGCGGGCGGTAAGCACCGCATCCGCATCGGGCGTCGCCTGGACGGTGGCGGCGGCGATGACCGCGCGGCCCAGCCCGCCCGTGTCCGCAGGTGCGACGGCGATCTGTGACGCCGCGATAGCTTGCGGAGAGATGGCGAGCGTTTCGCGCGGCCCTTTTTCGACGGCGGCCTGGGTGGTCGGGGCGGGGGATGCGTTCGGCCGGGTCAGCCGGGCCGCCCCAAAGCCCAGGGCGGCGGCGGCCACGAGGCCGAGCGCGGCTCCGGTGGACAGACGATATTGGGGGGTCATTGAACCGGTTCTCCGGTGATGCTGAGGCCCGCGAGGCGGGCGAGCGTGGCGCGCGCGTCGAAGCGGGCGATGTCGGCGTCCAGGATGACGCCGCGCGCGGCACCCAGATTGTGGCGGGCGGACAGCAGCTCGATCAGCGGGGCCTTGCCCGCCTCATAGGCGATGCGCGCCAGCCGATAGGCTTCCTCGGCGGTCGCCAGTGTTCGCTTTGCCGCCGTTGCGCGGGCATCGGCCGCGTCGATCTGGGCGCGGGCGGCGTGGGTGCCCGCCTCTGCTTCCAGTCGGGTGGCGGCGGCACGCGCTTCCATGCCCCACAGTTCGGCCTGGGCGGCGGCGATATTGCCCCGGTTGCGATCGAACACCGGCAAGGGAATCGTGACGCCCGCAACGATGGCGGGGCCATTGGCGACCCGCAACTGGCGCACGCCCAGCTGTGCGGTGATGTCGGGCGTCGCGCGGCGTTGCTGCACGGTGACGGCGCGGGCGGCGGCTTCGCGCTCGGCCTGGGCCAGCTTCACGGCGGCGCTCTGCATCGGGTCGACCGGACCACTGGCCAGGCGGGCGTCCATCCGGTCGATCAGGGACTCGGCCAGCGCCGTATAGGGCCTTGGCGACCCCGCCATCGCCGCCAGCCGGGCGAGCGCGCCGACCCGCTGCGCGCGGGCGACCTCCAGGTCCGATTCCATCGTGTGGAGTTCGGTTTCGGCCTGCACCTGACGCAGCCTAGCTTCCTTGCCGGCCGCGACCAGCGCGCGCGAGACTTTCAGCACGTCCGTGGCCTCCTCCACCTCGTCTTCGGCCAGTGCGATGCGGCGGTCGGCGATTTCGGCTGCGGCATAGGCGCGGGCGAGCTCGGTGGCGAAGGCGACTCGCCCCTCTCTGCTGCGGGCCTGGGCCACTGCCATCCCCGCATCCCCGGCGGCGATCCGCGCGGCACGTTTGCCGCCCAGTTCGATCGGCTGGTCGATCTGAAAGGTCGTCTGCTGCTGGTCGCGGGCATTGGTGCGCAGATCGCCTGCAAAATTCTCGCCATAGAGGTTGATCGAGGGATTGGGGCGCGCGCGGGCCTGCTCGGCAAGGCCGCGCGCCTGCGCCACATCGGCATCCAGCGCGGCGATGCGTGGCGCCTCGCGGGCCTGGCGCAGCAACTGTGCGAAGGGCGGCGCGATCTGCGCCCAGCCTGCGCCGGGGCAGAGCGCCGCCAGCGTACCGGCCAGCGCAATCCTGCGCGACCGGCGAATGAAACCGTTCATATCTGTCCGTCCCTGCCACAATGAAGCCTGTCGACGCCGAGGCGCCGGACCGGGTTCAGCTGCGTGGCGGTCGCAACAGGGCGGCGGGGTCGGTGCCGCCGGGCAGGTCGTCGCTGGCGATCGCCCAGTTTGGCGCGACGATGCGGATCAGATGAAGGGGTGTCGCTACCCCGCCATGAACGATCCACTGGCCGATCGCGTGGGCGAGGGTATGAATGGGCGCATCGGGATCGCTGGGCGACGCCGTATGGCCGTGCAGCATGGACGCGGCGTGGACGGGATCCTCGTCATGCACCATGGCATCATGCCAGCCGGACAAGCCGATCACGCCAAGCACCGCCAGCAGGGCCAGCGCGGCGTTCAAAAAGACGGATCGGGCGTGGCGTATCGCCATGGTCGTCAGAATGACCGGGCGGCATGACGAAGGCAACCCTGCCGCTGGCATCCATCGCGCAGGATCGGCTGTGGCGGGGTGGCCTTTCGGCAGATCATCCTGTCGGCCGATACCAGCCGGAAATTCCCGGCTGGACGGACGGGCCGTCGGCGCAGAAGCCGCATGGTACGGGTCGACGGGGCCGCGCCTCTCGTGAACCCCGGCGCCTGGGTCAGGCGATGCTGCGCTTCAGCAGGACCAGCATGGGGTCGCCCTCGACGGGATGAGGTTCGAAGCCCATTTCCTTTTCGATCGTGATGGCGGAGCGGTTTTCGCGGTCCTCGAGTGCTTCGATCGTACGATATCCCCTGCGCCGCGCATGTTCGACCAGATGGTCGAGCAGCGTCCAGCCGATACCCTGTCGCTTCATGTCGCGCCGGATGGCGATGGCGGCCTCGGCGGAGGTGGACCTGTCGTCGCCCGCCAGCATTGCGGCCGCGAGGATCGATCCGTCGTCGGCAAGGGCGATCAGGCTTTCCGTGTTGCTGTCGTTCGCGGTGATCATGCCCCTGAGCCGCTCATGGCTGACCTCGCGCACGCCGGTCAGGAAACGGAAGCGCAGATCCTCGGGCGAGACATGCGCGAAAAAGGCAGCCAGCGGCGCCTCGTCCTCCCCGCGCGCGGGGCGAACGTGCAGCCGCACGCCTTGGCGGGTGACCAGCAACTCGTTGTCGGCGATCGTCATGATATCCTCCTGCATGGCCGCAACCATCAGGCTTTTTGCCGTCCGCGACATTGACCATGGTCAAGACGGCCGCATCGTTCCCGTTTCCATATAGCGTCGATGCCAGGACAGCGCCTCGGCGGGAAGCGAGGGGGCATGAAGGCCATAGGAGCCACCCTCGGCCCGCATCGCATAGTCGGCGAGCATCGGTCGGTAATCGGGATGGGCGCAGCGTTCGATCACGGCCTTCGCGCGCTGACGCGGCGACAGGCCGCGCAGGTCGGCCAGCCCCTGTTCGGTGACGATCACCTGCACGTCCTGCATGATATGGTCGACATGCGAGGCCTGCGGCACGATGGCGGAGATCTTGCCGCCCTTGGCGGTCGAGGGCGTCATGAAGATCGAGACATAGGCGTTGCGCGCGAAATCACCCGATCCGCCGATGCCGTTCTGGATGCGCGATCCCATCACCAGCGTCGAATTGACGTTGCCGTATATGTCCGCCTCGATCAGCCCGTTCATCGCGATGCACCCCAGTCGGCGGACCAGTTCGGGATGGTTGCTGATCTCCTGCGGGCGCAGGATCATGCGGTCGCGATACGCGGCCATGTTCGCGTTGAGCCGCGCCGCCGCCTGCGGGCTGAGCGAGAAGGCGGTGGCCGACGCCATACGCAGGCGCCCGGCATCGAGCAGGTCGAGCATCCCGTCCTGGATCACCTCGGTATAGGCGGTCATCGGGTCGAACGGCGCGTCGATCAGGCCGGACAGCACCGCATTGGCGATATTGCCCACCCCAGACTGGATCGGCAGCAGCGCGGGGGGCAGGCGTCCGCGCGACACTTCATGTGCCAGGAATTCGATGACGTGCCCCGCAATGGCGCGCGCGGTATCGTCGGGCGCGGCGAAGGGCAGGTTGCGGTCGGGTGCCTCGGTTTCGACGATGGCGACGATCTTGTCGGGATCGCAGGCCAGATAGGGCGTGCCGATCCGGTCGTCGGGGCGGACCAGTGGAATCGGCACGCGGTCGGGCGGCAGGCGGGTGCCGTAATAGATGTCGTGCATCCCCTCCAGCGCCGCGTCCTGCCAGCGATTGACCTCCAGGATCACGCGCTTCGCCCGGTCTGCCCAGGTCTTGTTGTTGCCGACCGAGGAGGACGGGATCAGCGAGCCGTCCGCGCGGATGCCCGATACCTCGATGATCGCGGTGTCGAGCGGGCCGAGCACGCCCTCCCACGCCATCGGCGCCACCTGGCTGAGATGCATGTCGAGATAGTCGATCTCGCCGCGGTTGATCTTCTCGCGCGCGACCGGATCGCCGCTATAGGGCAGGCGCTGGGCGATGCCGTCGACCGCCGCCAGCGCGCCGTCCAGTTCCGGGCCGGTCGAGGCGCCGGTCCACAGGTTGACGCGGAACGGATGCCCTTCGGCATGCGCCACCGCGATGCGCCGCGCCAGTGCCTGAGGCACCATCTTGGGATAGCCGGAGCCGGTGAAGCCGCTCGTCGCCACCGTCTCTCCGGGGCGGATCAGGGCGGCGGCGGTGTCGGCATCGGTGATACGCGAACGAAGGGCCGCACAGGCGATACGGTCGGTCATTATTTCTCCAGTGCCGGCGGGCGGGGCTGGCGCCGCCCCAAAACCCGCTTTCGGCGAGTTTTCAAACGGACTCTCAGGCCGTCAGGTCGAGGACGATGCGACCCTCGATCTGGCCTCGCCGCATCCGGTCGAACACCTGGTTGACGTCCTCCAGCCGCGCGGTCGAGACGGTCGCCTTCACCTTGCCCTCGGCGGCGAAGTCGAGCGATTCCTGCAGGTCGAGCCGGGTGCCGACGATCGATCCGCGCACCGTGATGCCGTTCAGGACCAGCCCGAAGATGTTGAGCGGAAAGTCGCCCGGCGGCAGGCCGTTGAGCGCCACCGTGCCGCCGCGCGCCATCATGCCGATGGCCTGCGCGAAGGCCTTTTCGCTGACCGCCGTCACCAGTGCGCCCTGCGCGCCGCCGCCGGTTTCGCGCTTGATCGCCGCGGCCGGATCGGCCTCGGTCCGGGCATTGACCGTGACCTTCGCGCCCAGCCGCCGGGCAAGGTCCAGCTTGGCGTCGTCGACATCGACCGCGGCAACGTTCAACCCCATGGCGACCGCATATTGCACCGCCATGTGACCCAACCCGCCGATGCCGGAGATGACGACGGTATCGCCCGGCTTGGTATCGGTCATCTTCAGCCCCTTATAGACCGTGACCCCGGCACAGAGCACCGGTGCGATCTCGGTAAAGCCGATATTGGCGGGCAGATGGCCGACGAAGTTCGGATCGGCGATGACGTAATCGGCAAAGCCGCCATTCACCGAATAGCCGGTGTTGAGCTGGCTCTCGCACAAGGTCTCCCACCCGCCCAGGCAGTGTACGCAGTGACCGCAGGCGGTGTAGAGCCAGGGCACGCCGACCCGGTCGCCTTCCTTCACGTGGCGAACGCCCTTGCCGACCGCCGAGACATAGCCGACGCCTTCATGCCCCGGAATGAAGGGCGGATTGGGCTTGACCGGCCAGTCGCCTTCGGCGGCGTGCAGGTCGGTATGGCACACGCCCGAGGCCTGGATCGCGACCTGGATCATGCCGTCGCTGACTTGCGGCACGGGGACTTCGTCGATGGTCAGGGGAGCACCGAATTCGCGGACGACCGCCGCCTTCATGGTCTTCGACATGGATATTCTCCTATCGTCGGAATGATGAAGCGGGGATGGGCGCGCTGGGCCGTCCCCGCCTTGACCGGGGTCAAAAGAAGCCGAGCTTCTTGGCCGAGTAGCTGACCAGCAGATTCTTGGTCTGCTGATAATGGTCGAGCATCATCCGGTGCGTCTCGCGCCCGATGCCGGAGCGCTTATAGCCTCCGAACGCCGCGTGCGCGGGATAGGCGTGGTAGCAGTTGGTCCAGACGCGCCCCGCCTGGATGGCGCGGCCCATGCGATAGGCGCGGGTGCCGTCGCGCGTCCATACGCCCGCACCCAGGCCATAGAGCGTGTCGTTGGCGATGCTCAGCGCTTCCTCATCGGTCTTGAAGGTCGCGACCGAGACCACGGGTCCGAAGATTTCCTCCTGGAAGACGCGCATCCGGTTGTTCCCGCTCAGCACCGTCGGCTTCACGTAATAGCCCTCCAGCCCCTCGGGCCGGTTGCGGGTGCCGCCGGTCAGCACCTCGGCGCCTTCGTCGCGGCCGATGTCGAGATAGCCGAGGATCTTGTCCATCTGCTCCTGCGAGGCCTGCGCGCCGACCATGGTGGCGGGGTCGAGGGGGTCGCCCTGGATCATCGCCTCGACGCGGGCGACCGCCTTTTCCATGAAGCGGTCATAGATGGACTCATGGACCAGCGCGCGGCTGGGGCAGGTGCAGACCTCGCCCTGGTTGAGCGCGAACATCGCGAAACCCTCGATCGCCTTGTCGAGATAATCGTCATCCTCGGCCGCCACGTCGCCGAAGAAGATGTTCGGGCTTTTGCCGCCCAGTTCCAGCGTGACGGGGATCAGGTTTTCCGACGCATAGGACATGATGAGCTGCCCGGTCGTCGTCTCGCCGGTAAAGGCGATCTTGGCGATGCGCGGGTTCTGGGCGAGTGGCTTGCCCGCCTCGACGCCGAAGCCGTTGACGATGTTGAGCACGCCCTCGGGCAGCAGGTCGGCGATCAGCTCGGCCAGCACCATGATCGAGGCGGGGGTCTGCTCGGCGGGTTTGAGCACCACGCAATTGCCCGCCGCCAGCGCGGGTGCGAGCTTCCAGCAAGCCATCAGCAGCGGGAAGTTCCACGGGATGATCTGCCCCACCACGCCCAGCGGTTCGTGGAAGTGATAGGCGACGGTGTCGTGGTCGATCTCCGAAATGCCGCCTTCCTGCGCGCGGATGCACCCGGCGAAATAGCGGAAATGATCGATCGCCAGCGGCAGGTCGGCGGCAGTCGTCTCGCGGATCGGCTTGCCATTGTCCCAGGTCTCGGCGGTGGCGAGGAGGGACAGGTTCTCCTCCATCCGATCGGCGATACGGTGCAGGATCAGCGCGCGCTCGGCGACGCTGGTGCGGCCCCAGCCGTCCCTGGCCTTGTGCGCGGCGTCGAGCGCCAGTTCGATATCGGCGGCCTGGCTGCGCGCGACCTGGCAGATGACCTGCCCGTCGATCGGCGATCGGTTGTCGAACCAGCGTCCGTCGACCGGATCGACCCAGCGGCCGCCAATGAAATTGCCATAGCGTTCCTTGAACGGTGCTTTGCGCGCCTTGATGGCGTCCTGGATCGTCATCGAACCTCTCCTTGGTCTGTTATGATCCAAGGCTCTGCCCGTAGCGCCCGAGGGGCAAGACGATGCGCGATGAAGTGCAGGCGATGTGGTGGACTTTCCGCCGTCGAGGCGTAGCATGTGTTGCAGGGCGCGACGCCAAAGCCGCGCCGGTGTCGCAACTTGCGACAGTGGGAAGAGGATGCGGCGATGGACGGCGCCGGAATAGAATATGGGCGTCGGGCCTTTTTCGACGAGGGGCAATTGCCGCTGGAAAGCGTGCGCCAGCCGGTGCTTCGCTCCTGGCTGCGATGCACCGATATGGGCTTGGCGCAAGGAAGGCGACGCGATGGCGATCCGCTGACCGAGAGCGAACTCAACGCGCTACGCCAGCGGCGCGAGTCGCTGCGCCGCCTGTGCCGTCCCGAGCTGGAGATGCTGGCGGGCGAGGCCCGCGATACGGGCAGCGTCGTGATCCTGGCCGACGCGGATGGCATGATCCTCGATACGATCGGCGATACCGGCTTCCTGTCGCGGGCGGCGCAGGTGGCGCTCCGGCCCGGTGTGTCCTGGACCGAGGCGAGCACCGGCACCAACGCGATCGGCACCGCCATTGCCGAGCGTCGCCCGATCGCCGTTCACGGCCCCGAGCATTTCTTCGCCGAACATGCGGTATTGAGTTGTGCGGCGACGCCGATCCTCGACCCGCGAGGCGCGATCGTCGGGGCGCTCGATATATCGGGGCCTTCGGTCAGCGGGCATGGCCATGCGCTGGGGCTGATCCGGCTGGCGGTCGACCAGATCGAGCATCGGCTGTTCCGCGACCGGTTCGCCGATTGCCGTGTTCTGCGGATGCATGATGACGCCGCGATGCTGGGCACCGCGCGCGAGGGGATATTGGTGTTCCGCGACGACCGGCTGGTCGCCGCCAACCGGCGCGGGCTTTCGCTGGTCGGGCGCAGCTGGGAGGCGCTGGACGATGCGGCACTCGGCGAACTGGTGGACATGCAGGGGCAGGCGGCGCGGGGCCGATTGCGCCTGGCCAATGGCGCGACCCTGATCGGTGGCTGGGATGCCGAGGGGCGGGGCGGCGGCGTCGAACTGGCCATGGCCACCCGCCCGTTGGCCGACGACCGCGCCGAAGCGATCGAGGCGGCGTTGGCGACGCATGGGGGCAATGTCTCGGCGGCGGCACGGCAACTGGGCGTCCATCGCAGCACGATCCACAGGCATCTCGCCCGCCAGCGCTGAATACGGCCGCCGGGCGCTTTGACCATCGTCAATGCGGGGGCCGCGTCCCTTCGTCACCAGAGGCGCGAAGGAGAAGACCCGCGATGGATCGCAACCCGCTTCAAGGCAGCGTCGTGCCGTTCGCGCGGCGCTGGCACGTCATTCAGGAAATCGACCTGATCCGCCTCTTGCAGGAGCATCGTCGTCGGCTGGCGCTATGCGGGCAGGCGGAGGCGATGGCGGACGCCTTGCCCGATCGTCCCGACGCTTCGACCATGACGCTGTTCCTGCACGCGCTCGATACGCTGGTGGAGCGGGGCGAGCAGGCGGACGGCGTCTATCTGGAGGCGATGCTGTCCAACGGGCGGGCCGATCCGCTCACCGGCACGCTCCTCGACCATGTCCGGCACCGGCATGAGGCGGATGCGGCGGCGGCGCGCGAACTGGTCGCGGCCTTTGCCGAGGCGGATGCCTTCGCCGCGCCCGAGACGTTGGGCCATATGCTGCGCAGCTTCTTCAACGGATGCCGCTGCGCGGTCGATTTCGAGCAGCTGGCCATCATCGCGCTGGCCGGACACCGACTGACCCCGGAGGCGCGCGGCCTGCTGGTCGATGCGCTGGCGGGGGCGCTGTACGACTAGAGTTGAAAGCGATCAGCATTGCACGATTTTAGCCCCTCCCCTTCAGGGGAGGGGTTGGGGTGGGGCATCGCCATGGGGGTTTCGCTCGCGGAAGCGCCCCACCCCCGG
>NZ_MQUI01000030.1:0-48232 GCF_001970915.1 Sphingomonas sp. Sph1(2015) | reverse complement strand
AGCTCGGCGCGCCGGAACGCTTGATGATCAGCCCTGCAAATGTGGCGGTGTCGTTTGCTCGCATCGCCTGAAGCAACAATGGCCGCGTCGGCACTAGACTGACAAACAGAATCTTTCGCGTCTGCGCTTGAGGGTATCCATGTTGCAGAATTGATACAGGTAAGTGATGTAAGGAAGCTATGTGCAAGCTGCCGCGGTGATCCGCCCTGCCACCCCCGCCGACGCGGGGTGACTACACGAAAGTGACGTATCTGCACGCTAAGGGCGAACAAATCCGGTACGATGCCAGCAGATGCTATTCGCAGGCTTTCCTGCCCCTTTTATGTGGTGCCGCCCTACGGGCGCCGATATGGGAGGGCGGCAATCCGATTGACCAACGATCGAGGTAGAACCCTGCTCGCCAAATATGTGAGCTGGTTGCCCATCCCCGGTATGGCGAAGGATTGCCGATAAACCAGAGCGTGGACTGCATGGGCCGCGCACCGGTCAACGTCCATCAAACCCAACCTCCCCCACTTCAAATCGCTGAGGGCAGCCATGTCTGTGTCGATTCCACCGGGTGCAAAAGACCCAACACTCACTCCCGTCCCGGCAAGCTCCACGGAAAGCGCTCGCATGAGGGTGCTCACATAGGCTTTCGACGCGCCGTAGACCGCTTGGAAGGGCACGGATGTTTCGCCCGCCAGGCTCGACACGGCGATTACTGAGGATTCAAACGGCTGCTCCCTGAAAATCGCAATCAGGCGAGCCAGCAAATCCGTGAAACCGAGTATGTTTGTTTCAATTACCTCGGCATAAGTGTCGGCACGGCCTGCATCAAATGAACCAACGCTCGTCATTCCGGCAACCAACAAAGCGGCTGTTACTTGCAATTCTGCAACCTTAGCCGCGATTTTCTCCCTGCCCTCGATTTCACGTTGATCAGCCACTATAATCTCGCACGGCACATTGAACCGCTCGTCAATTTCGGTCTGTAGCTCCCGCAAGTTGTCGAGCCTTCGTCCAACAATCAGGGGCTTGGCCTGGTACGATGCCGCCAAGCGGAGGGCGGACGCTCTGCCCAAACCGGTCGAAGCCCCTGTGACCAGCACCCACGAGTTCTTGATCGCCAGCGGTTTCACGCGTTTTCCAGAGCCTTGTATAGGGCGGTTTTGCCGATCTTGAGCCGGGCCGCCGCCTCACGAACAGTGAGGCCCGCTGCGATATGCGCCCGCGCTTTACGTAGTTTGTCGGGGGTAACGACAGGCCGGCGACCACCCTTGTTGCCCCGCTCGCGTGCGGCCTTGAGGCCGGCATGAGTGCGTTCACGGATCAGGTCACGCTCGAATTGGGCCAGCGAGCCGAAGATGTTGAACACCAGCATGCCGCCCGGCGTCGTGGTGTCGATATTCTCGGTGAGTGAGCGGAACCCGATGCCGCGCGCCGCAAGCTCGCCGACCTTCTCGATCAGGTGGCTCATCGAGCGGCCGAGGCGGTCGAGTTTCCAGACCACCAGCGTGTCGCCGGGGCGCAAATAGGCGAGCGCTTCGGTTAGGCCAGGCCGATCGGCTTTTGCCCCGGATGCGTGATCGTCGAATATACGGTCGCACCCGGCAGTGTTCAGCGCGTCAAGCTGGAGCGACAGCTTCTGGTCTGCGGTCGAGACGCGCGCATAGCCGATCAGCGCCATGCGCGGGTCCGAAGTGTCCGTTTTCCCATCTTGACGCGATCTTGTCCGAATCGCCGTTACAGGTCCAGAGTTGACGGACACATTCACGCTGGCCGTCCAATCACCGTCTGACGGACAGCCTCAAGCAGGTTCAGGGTCATGGCGAGGCGACGCCTGCTCACCCGCGAGGCGCTTGCGGGTCAGTTCGATCCCCCGACTGACGAACGCGAGATCGCGCGACATTTCACCCTGTCACGCGAGGATCTCGATTGGGTCTCGATCCGGCGTGGTCCCGCATCGCAGCTCGGTTACGCCATGACGCTCCTTTATATGCGCTGGCCCGGGCGGGTACTCGGCGCGGACGAGACGCCGCCCGCAGCGGTCCTGTCGTTCGTCGCCCGTCAGCTCGATGTGCCTGAAGCGGCTTGGCATGACTATGGCCGTCGTGAGCCGACCCGCCGTGCGCATCTCACCGATCTGGCACGACGCATGGGCTATCGAGCGTTCGGCCGGACCGACTTCCACGCACTGGCCACCTTCGCCATGCCCGTGGCGCAGACCATCATCCAGCCATTGCAGCTGGCCGAGATCGTCATCGACGAAATGCGACGGCGTCGCCTGTTGCTGCCGCCCGTCACCGTCATCGAGGCGATCGTACGACGAGCGCGCCGCCAGGCCGACGAACTCGTCCACGATGTGCTGACCCAGGGGCTGGGTGATGGCGGACGTACCCGCCTCGATGCGCTGCTCGCCCGTCGTGGCGACCGGGGTGCGACGTGGCTGTCGTGGCTGCGCAACCCGCCGCTGTCGCCGGCACCGCGCAACGTCATGCGCCTGCTCGAACGACTGGATCATGTCCGGGCGATCGGACTGGCCCCGGCGCGGGCCGCTACGATCCCGACCGCGGCCTTCGACCGCATCGCCGACGAGGCGGTGCGGATCACATCGCAGCATCTGGCGGAACTGCCCGACCGGCGCCGCCATGCCGTCCTGGCGGCAGCCGCGCTGCGGCTTCGTGAGAGCCTCGCCGATGCGGTGCTGGCGATGACGGACAAGCTGCTCGGCAGCATGATGCGGCGCGCCGAGAACCGGACGCGCGACAAGGCGCTGGGTACGATCCGCGCGCTCCAGGCACAGTTGCGCCTGCTCACCGGCTCCTGCCGCCTGCTGATCGATGCACGGGCGCAAGGCTTGGACTCGCTTGCCGCGATGGCGATCGACTGGGAGAAACTGGGAACGGCGGTCGGGGAAGCGGAGATACTGGTCGCGCCGGAGACGACCGATCGTACTGCCGAGCTGATCGACCGGCATCGCTCGCTGCGTGCGGTGATCGGGCCGTTCCTGGGCGCCTCCACCTTCCGGGGTGCCGGCCCGGTCCAGGGGCTGCTCGATGCGGTCCGGATTGTCGGTGAGGTTTATCGGACCGGCAGGCGACGCTTGCCCGACAATCCACCGCTTCGCTTCGTGCCGCCATCGTGGCGGCCTTTCGTGCTGCGCGACGGGCAGGTCGTCCGCGCAGCCTATGAACTGTGCGCTCTCACCCAGTTGCGCGATCGGCTGCGTGCCGGCGACATATGGGTAGAGGAAAGTCGCCAGTATCGTGCTTTCGACAGCTACCTCCTGCCGCCCGCCACCTTTGCGGCGCTACGCGAGCGCGGGCCGTTGCCGTTGGCGATCGACACCGACTTCGATACCTTCATTGCCGGTCGCCGTGCCCGCCTCGATACCGCGATCGAACAAGTCACGGCGCTCGCCCGGCAGGGGGAACTGCCCCAGGTACGGCTCGACGCCGGCGGGCTCGTCATCTCGCCGCTCAAGGCCGTAACCCCGCCCAGTACAGAGGACGTGCGGCGCATGGTCTACGACCGCCTGCCGCGCGTGAAGATCACCGATCTGTTGCTGGAGGTCGATGGCTGGACCGGCTTTTCCGAATGCTTCACGCATCGCCGCTCCGGTCGACCGGCCGATGATCGTAACGCGCTTCTCACCGTGATCCTGGCGGACGGCATCAATCTCGGCCTGACGCGCATGGCGGATACCTGCCAGGCGGCCACCCTGCGCCAGCTCGCACATCTGCATGACTGGCACGTCAGCGAGAGCGCCTATGGCGCAGCGCTGGCGCGACTGATCGACGCGCATCGCGCCCTGCCGCTAAGCAGCCTGTGGGGCGACGGCACCACGTCGTCGAGCGATGGCCAGCTCTTTCACGCCGGTGGGCGCGGGGCTGCGATCGGTGACATCAACGCGCGTAACGGCAACGAACCCGGCGTCAGCTTCTACACCCACATCTCGGATCAATATGACCCGTTTGCGAGCAGGGTGATCGCGGCGACAGCGGGCAAGGCGCCCTATGTCCTCGACGGGCTGCTCTACCATGCCACCGGTCTGTCGATCGAAGAGCATTACACCGATACCGGCGGGGCCTCCGACCATGTATTTGGCCTCATGCCGTTCTTCGGCTACCGCTTCGCGCCGCGTTTGCGGGATCTGAAGGAACGACGCCTGCATCTGCTGCCGCAGCAGGATGCCGGGGCGCTGCTCGTCGGACTGACCGGCGATCCGGTCGCGGTCGGCCACGTCGCTGACCATTGGGACGAACTGCTCCGCCTCGTCACCTCGATCCGCAGCGGCACCGTCACCGCCTCCGCCATGCTGCGCCGGTTGTCCGCCTATCCACGTCAGAACGGCCTTGCGCTGGCATTGCGTGAGGTCGGGCGGATCGAACGCTCGATTTTCATGCTCGACTGGTTGCGCGACATCGACCTGCGCCGGCGTGCCCAGGCCGGACTCAACAAGGGAGAGGCGCGCAACGCGCTCGCCCGAGCGCTGTTCTTCAATCAGCTCGGCGAACTGCGGGACCGCCGGTTCGAAAACCAGACCTACCGCGCCTCCGGCCTCAACCTGCTCGTAGCCGCCATCATCCTGTGGAACACCCGCTACCTCGAACAGGCCATCGCCGGCATGGCCGTGCCTCCTGAAACTGCCCGCCACATCGCACCGCTCGGGTGGGAGCATATCTCGCTCACCGGCGACTACCGCTGGAACACCGACGACCGCCCTCCGGTCGGCCAGCTCAGGCCGCTACGCACACCCACATCGTTGCTCGCTGCATGACGCGGCTTCGTGTTCGCCTATCGTTCACGCAACACCCGGTGCTCCATATGCAATGCCTCGGGGAGAAGCTCCGGGTTGGCCGTGAGATAGATGATCCGGGTGTCGCAGCTCCGTCGCAGCTCATCAGCGATCATCGGGCCGGTGAAGCCGTCGGCCAGATTGAGGTCGATGATCGCGATCTCAGGAGCAAATTCGATGACGGCTCGAGCGCTCTCGATACTGTCAACGATCATGATCGCGTCGATCCCGGAATCCCGCGCGAGATCCTCTAGGTGGCTGGCAACGGCCGGAATGTCCTCGGCGATCAGCAATCGGTGCATCCGCTTTTCCCCTGTTGTCGTCCGAACAGGTTCAGCCGCCATGCGTTCCAGTCTTATGCATTTTTCCGTGCATAGCGGGAGCCAAAGCGCGCGGTCGTCGTTGAAGCCTATTGCAATCAATGGAGATGCATCGTGGGCGAGTTCGTGGACAAGGTGAAGGGCGCGATCAACGACCTGGTCGGTGACGCCAAGCAGGAGGTCGGCACCCGGACCGATAACCCCGATCTGGCAGCAGACGGCGCCGCACAGCAGGCGACCGGCAAAGGGCAGAAGCTCAAGGGCGGCATCAAAGGCGCGCTCGGTGACAAAATCTGATCAGCCTCGGCCGAAAGGGTCGTGACTGAAAGCAAGGGGCACCTCGATATGAGCACCCCTCCGACTGTTGGAAGACACTCGACATCGTAATCGTCCACGCCGTGCTGCGTGAACTTGAAGGGGATTAGCAATGGCGTCGGACGGCAAAGCGCGGAAGCAGGATTACGCAGGCGGGGAAACGCATCAGATCGCTGACGACGATCATCCGGTGCTCACGACCAACCATGGCATGCCGATCTCGGACAATCAGAACCAGCTGAAGGCGGGGCCGCGCGGCCCGGTGCTGATCGAGGACGAAGTCTTCCGCGAGAAGATGAACCATTTCGATCACGAACGCATCCCCGAGCGCATTGTCCACGCCCGCGGCTCGGCCGCGCACGGCTATTTCGAGTGCACCGAGAGCCTCGCCGATATCACCGTCGCCGATCTGTTCCAGAAGAAAGGCCAGCGCACCGAGGTGTTCACTCGCTTCTCGACCGTCGCGGGCGGTGCCGGATCGGTCGACACGCCGCGCGACGTGCGCGGCTTCGCGGTCAAGTTCTATACGCGCGAGGGCAATTGGGATCTTGTCGGCAACAACATCCCCGTCTTCTTCATCCAGGACGCGATCAAGTTTCCAGACCTGATCCACGCGGCCAAAATGGAGGCTGATCGCGGCTACCCGCAAGCGGCAACCGCGCACGACACGTTCTGGGACTTCATTTCGCTGATGCCCGAGTCCACCCACATGGTCATGTGGGCGATGTCCGACCGCACGCTGCCCCGCACCTTCGCAAACATGGAGGGGTTCGGCGTCCACACGTTCCGCTTCATCAACAAGGAGGGGAAGTCGACCTTCGTCAAGTTTCACTGGAAGCCGAAGGCGGGCCTCGCCTCCACGATCTGGGACGAGACGGTGAAGATTGCCGGCGCCGATCCGGACTTCCAGCGCCGCAATCTGTTCGAGAGCATCGATCGCGGCGATTTCCCGACCTGGGAGCTGGGCGTGCAGCTGTTCGACGAGGCGTTCGCCGAAAGCCAGCCCTACGACGTGCTCGACGCGACCAAGATCATTCCCGAGGAGGTGCTGCCCGTCCGCATCGTCGGCAAGATGGTGCTCGACCGCTATCCTGACAATTTTTTCGCCGAAACCGAACAGGCCGCATTCGTGCCGAGCCATGTCGTCCCGGGCATCGGCTTCTCGAACGATCCGCTGCTGCAGGGCCGTTTGTTCAGCTATACGGACACGCAGCTATCGCGGCTTGGCTCGGTCAATTTCCATCAGCTGCCGATCAACCGCGCGAAGGGCCGTGCCGAGGCGGCGGGCTGCCCGTTCATGAACCAGCAGCGCGATGGCCACATGCAGATGTCGGTTCCCAAGGGTCGCGCCAATTACGAGCCCAACAGCCTGGCGCAGGCGGGCGAAGAAGCCGGCGCCCGCGAAGACCCGGAGCGTGGCTACAAGACTTTCCCCTCGGAAGAGCAGGGCCAGAAGCTGCGCATCCGGCCGGAGAGCTTCGCCGACCATTACAGCCAGGCGCGGCTGTTTTTCCGGTCGATGGACCCGGCCGAACAGGCGCACATCGCCTCGGCGCTGGTGTTCGAGCTCAGCAAGGTCAGCCTTGAGCATATCCGCATCTCGGTCATGGCCAACCTGCGCAACGTCGACGAGACTCTGGCGCAACGCGTCGCCGATGGCCTCGCGATGGACCTGCCGCCGCCATCGAAGACCGCCGCCCCGGTTCTCGACATGGATCCCTCGCCCGCGCTGCGCATCATCCGCGGTCCGCTCGAAAAGCACACGCTGGAAGGCCGCACGGTCGGCATCCTGATCGCCGACGGAACCGACGCCGGCGAGCTGTCGACGCTCAAGGACGCGGTGAAGGCCGCTGGCGGCACGCCGATGACGATCGCGCCCAAAGTCGGCAAGGTGCCCCTGTCCGACGGCAGCGCGATCGCCGCGGACGCGCAGCTGTTCGGCCAGCCGTCGGTGACGGTCGATGCTTGCGCGGTGATCCTGTCTGAGGCGGCTGCGGCCAAGCTCGTCAAGGAAGGCGCCGCGGTGCAATGGGTGATGGACGCTTTCGGCCACTTGAAGGCGATCGGCGTTAACGACGCCGCCAAGCCGCTCCTCGACAAGGCGGGGGTCGAGCCCGACGAGGGCGTCACCGACCTTGCCGGCTTCGTCGAGGCGGCAATGAAGCGTTATTGGGATCGGGAAGCGTCGGTTCGAACGCTGGCGTGATCGCTCGAGACGTCTCCACGCCCGACCTCGGTCGGGCGCACCCTCACGAAAGGACGGCACATGGCAAATCTGCTCGGCGCGCTCATAGGCGCTGCAATCGACCGCGGTGACGGTGACAGCGGGATCAAGGGCGCTATCATCGGCACCGTCGCTGAAACGGCGATCCGGGGACTGGCGCCCATTGTCGCGACCTACGCACTTGGATGGGGCGTTCAATACGCAGTCCGCAAAGGGTGGCATCTGGTTGCGGGGGCCGATCCGATCGAACCCGCCAATGGAATACTGCGTCGCTGATGCCGAGTGTGCACGCGACGCTGGCCGCAGATCGGGGCACCTCAGATCCGGCGATGCTCCCGAATGATTGACTGCGTGATCATCGGCGGCGGACCGGCAGGCCTGACCGCCGCCATTTATCTCGCACGGTTCCGTCGCAACGTCGTTGTAATTGATGACGGCAACAGCCGGGCAAGCTGGATTCCCAGGTCGCATAATCATCCCGGCTTCCCGGAAGGGATCGGCGGAGACGAGCTGCTCGTGCGGATGCGCGCGCAGGCCGAGCGCTATGGCGCGGTGCTGCATCCTGAACGCGCAACGGCATTGGAGCGGAAGGGAGACGGGTTTCTCGTATCCACAGTGAACCGCACGCTGGACGCGCGTATGACGTTGCTCGCGACAGGTGTGGTCAATCGCAGTCCGCAGATCGATCCCGCCACGCACAGGCGGGCATTGGAAAGCGGCAAGTTGCGCTACTGCCCGATCTGCGACGGTTTCGAGGTCACCGACATGCGCATCGCCGTGATCGGCGCCGACGAACACGGCGTCGCGGAGGCACTTTTTCTCAGGACATATTCGTCAAAGATCACGTTGCTGGCAGAGCGGACCGTCGACCTCGACGAAGAGGACCGACAGGCGCTCCAAGAGGCCGGGATCGCGCTCGCCGGTGCGCCGCTAGCCTCCATCGACTTCGAGTCGGGAGATGATGTCATAATCGCCTTGGAAGACGGTGCCGGCACCGTAGTCGTGGACACCGTGTATCCGGCGCTTGGCTCGGACATCAACAATGCGCTGGCCATCGATATGGGGGTCGCATTGAGTGACTGCCGGTGCATTGCCACTGACGAGGATCAGCGCACCAATCTACCCGGTTGCTATGCTGCCGGCGATGTCGTGGCCGGTCTCGATCAGATCAGCGTGGCGACAGGTCACGGGGCGAAAGCGGCAACGGCGATTCACAACGCGCTTCGAGCGCTTGACGGGCAGACGGCGGACAAATGATCGGTTCCAAGCGTCTTAGCGACTTGACCGCGTCCATATCAAACCAAGACCATGCTCGCGATCGCCGCACCAGATGTCAGTCTTCGCACTCACTGCTCGGTGGCTGCGTGAACAGTTTCGATATTTCACCCCGGATGAGTGCGTAACATTCGCAGGATTCCTCCCGCAGTAGGTCGGGATTGATCACCGAGATCTTGCCGCGTTTGTACTCTATCGCTCCGATCGAGAGAAATTCGCGGGCAACGATGTTGACGGCGTTTCGCTTGACCCCGAGCATTTCGGCAAGGAATTCCTGCTTCAAGGGCAGCCTGTCGGTCTCGGTCCGATCGTGGGTGGTCAGGATCCAGCGCGCGAGGCGCTGGCGAACGGTATGAAGCGCGTTACAGGCAACCGATTGTAGTGACATTCGCACCATGACCTCGCGCCAGCGAGTAACGGCCGAACAGAACTCCACGCTCTCGTCCACCAGATCTTCGAAATCTTCCGCTTTGACCCGGTAGCCGCTGCCGGGGAGTTGAACGACATAGCGGTTGAAAGCGTCGTCGACATAGCCGCTCGCACTCAAACCTGCGGCTCCCTCACGCCCGATCGTCATTCCCTCAGCGGTTCGACCGTCGCTCATGACCGCGACCAGCGAGATCATGCCGGTCAGCGGCAGAAAGACGTGAGTGAGCGGTTGACCGGGCTCGTACAATACCTGTCCGGCTTCCAGCAGCACGGGCTCCAGGCGATCGTCCATCCGCGCCCGCTCATCGGGAGGAACCCGATCGAGAAGGTGGTTGCTGCTCGAAAGAGCCGCACCGTTCTCGCGATCTGCGGGATCGTCAGCCAATGAAAAGCTCCTCTCTAGCTGCATGCTCAACGCGCCGCCCTACACGTCGACCAATTTCGACAAAAGAAACCTCCGCGGGAACGCGCCATGTGAAAAACCGTTAATGAACGGTTGAATACATAACCGGGCGATAGCAGCATGGTTCGATCGGCATGGAGAGCGCTAGGCGGCACGGCGATGCCTGTCGCCGGGGCTGTTCTGCTCGCTTCCTGTGCCAGCCCTTCGACACAAATAGCGACCGGGCTTGGAGGGTACGGACTAAGCGAAGGTTCGGCGCGATGCATGGGAGATCGCCTGCAGTCGCGCCTGTCGCTGGGCCAGCTCCGACAACTCGGTCGCGCCGCACAAGCTTTGAGTCAGTCGCAGGCCGGGCGCCTGACGGCCAATGACCTGATCCGCGCGGGCGCTCAGGTCAACGACGTCAAAATACCCCTGGAAGTCACGAAAGCGGCCGCATCTTGCGGTGCGTTGACGGAAGCGGCCGGGGTTCAGGGAGGTTGATATGAACGATGTCCGCTATGCGGGGGGAACCGTGATCGACGGGACCCGCGACTTTACGAACCAGGTCTGGATGTACGCGCAGGAATGGGGGCCGCGCATTATCGGCGCGCTGGTCATTCTTCTGATCGGATGGCTGGTTGCACGCGCCGTCAAATGGGGCGTCGCGAACCTCATCAATCGGACGCCGCTGGCGCGGCGCGCCAATCAACCCAACCATCCGCCACGCGATAAGTCGACGATCGGTGCGCAGGTCGGGGATGCTGCGTTCTGGGTCGTTCTGCTGGTTGCCTTCTTCCTTGCAGCCCAGCCGCTCGGCCTCGCTAGCGCGACGGGTCCGCTTGCCGACATGCTGAACGGCTTCGGCAATGCCGTCCCGCGGATCATCGGCGCCGGTCTGATCCTTTTCCTCGGTTATATCCTGGCAAGCGTGGCGAAGAAGGCGGTCGAAGCCGTCATCACCGCGAGCCATGTCGAACGATTGTCGGCGCACGTCGGCAGCACGCCGCCCGCCGACCCGAGCGCCTTGCCGCGCGCGGTCGGTAGCGTCGTGTTTGCGCTGATCATCATTCCGGTGGCGATCGCGGCGCTCGACACACTCAATATCGCCGCCATCTCGCAGCCGGCGACTGCCATGCTGCGGATCATTCTCGACGCCATTCCGCATGTGATTGCGGCAGGCATCATCATCACGCTTGCCTACTACCTCGGCAAATTCGCTTCGCAGCTGATCACGTCCTTCCTAGGCTCGACCGGCGTTGACAAGGCGATTAACTCCCTGGGCCTGTTTCCCCGGAGCGATGCGCCCGACGACGGCGTCACCGGCGCCGAGCAGGTATCCGTCAAGGCGGGTGCGACGCTCACCCCGTCGAAGATGATCGGGTCGGGCGTCTTCATCGCCATTGTCATCTTCGGTCTGATGGAGGCGTTCCGGCAGCTCAATTTCGCCTATGGTTCGCGGATCATGGCGGAGGTGCTGACGCTCTTCGGTCAGGTGGTCTTCGGTGCGATCATCATCGCCGCAGCCGTCGCAATCGCACGCCTGATCTCGACGACGATTAAGGCAAGCGGCGGGGCCGGTGCCGACTTTACCGCTTCGCTCACAAAGGTGGCGATCATCGTCCTGGGCACAGCTATCGGCTTGCGCTTCATGGGTCTGGCGGACGACATCATCAATCTGGCGTTCGGCCTCATTCTCGGGGCAATCGCGGTGGCGTTCGCACTCGCTTTTGGCCTTGGCGGGCGCGATCAAGCCGGCAGGATCGTTCAGAGGCTGCTGGGCAAGGCAGAGGATGAGGCGAACCGGCCTGCTGCGCCCTCTACCGTACCGGTCGCCCCTGCGTCGCCGATCGCTCCGCGCGAACAGGACACGCAGGCATGACCCGCTGGATGAGCAAATCGCTGTTGGCTGTCGGCATCCTGCTGGCGGGCTGTGACGGCCGTCGCGAAAACGCCGGAGAGCAGGCGGACGCCAATGCCGGCGTCGTCTCCGGCGAAGATACGTTGGTCAGCGGCCCTGCAGAAACGGCGGGAGAGGCGCAGGATCGTGCGGCAGAAAGCGCGAACGCGGCCATCGAAGCGAACGCCGATGCCGCCGAGGACCGCGCGGACGCGATACGCAGTACGGCCGATCGGGAAGCCGATGCGCTCGAGGAACGAGCCAAGAAGGTCCGTCGGGATGCCGAGCAGAAGGCTGGCGCGGCCGAAGAACGTGCAGACGCCATTCGCGGCAAATGATGTTCACGGGTCGATCGCCCGGGACTGTACCTGAAGGCCCAGAGAGGTCGCGCGTAGCAACTTGATCGGGGCCCGGGGGCACGCGCTCCCGGGCCCCTTTTTACCCCTAGGTTTTGACACCGGAATGGCGCGATATGGAAACACCCGATGATTGCGAAGCTGCCGCGATCGAGCGCGAGCTTGGCTACTGCGAAAGCCGTGCGCACGCGGAAAAGCGGGCAGCGCGCCTTAGCCGGAGCGTCGAGGCAGTCATCGCCCACCGACGCCTTGCGGACGCATACGATTCAAGAGCGCAACGCCTGCGATGTCGCGTTGAAAATCACCCTTATCCGGCCAAGGAATAATCGTGCATCGTGTCATCGACATTACCGTGCCCTCGAACCGCGGCGAGCAGCTGATCGCCGCGCTGAACCAGCTCGAAGGGGTAGTCGGGCTGACGTGGCAGCACGGCGCTTCGATCAAACCCGTCGGCGACGTGGTGACCGTCCACGCCCTCAATCGTGCAACCGACGATGTGATGCGCGCCGTGGCGACGATCGGCAGCGATACGCCGTTCACGGTCGTAACGGCGGAGGTCGCGAGCATCAGCGACCCCGAAAACCAGAAGCAGATCGACGCCGACGTCGACGAGGCGATATGGGAGGAGCTCGAAACCGGTCTCCGGCATCAGGGACGCCTCACCGCAAATTTCCTGATTCTGATGGCGCTTGGCGGCGTTATCGGCGCCGCCGGAGCGTTCACCGAGCCCGCGATCGCGGCAGTGGCATATGTCGCGTCCGCGATCATCGCTCCCGGATTCGAGCCCCTGGCGAAACTGCCGTTGGGCATCGTGCTGAAACGGGCCGAAGTAGCCCGTGCCGGCATGCTGGCGACGCTCACTGGCTACGCGGTTCTGGCGGCTGCCGCAGGGGCGACATGGCTACTGCTTTCCAACTTCGGCGGCGTCCAATCGTCAGCCTTCCTCGAGGGCGACGTCCTCAAGCATACGATCCATCCTTCGGCGGAGCTGTTGACGATCGCGCTTGCCGGGGCTTTTGCCGGCGTACTCATCCAGGCCTCATACCGCCGAAGCGTGATCGCGGGCGCGCTGGTCGCCATGCGGCTGATCGAAGCAGCGTCGGTGGCGGGCATAGCCCTGGCGATGGGGCGCCTTGATTTGGCGGCCGCCAGCGGGGCGCGATTGGCGGTCGACGCCGGCTTCGTACTGGTCGCGGGTGTGATCGTTTTCGGCCTCAAGCAGCTCATCGTCCACCGTCGCGCGCCGCTGCACTGACGGCTCGCGTGGTCCCGCTCCCTGCACCCGCCTTTATTCGATGAAACGAAACCCCTCACAATGAACGATCATTCCGCCTCCGCAACGCACGATAACCGGGTCTGCATCATCGGCTGCGGGCGGGTCGGGATGGCGAGCGCCTACGCGCTCATCCAGAGCAGCTTCATCCGCGAACTCGTGCTGGTCGGCCGAGACCGCGAAAGGACCGAAGGCGAGGTCATGGACCTCGAACACGCGGTCGCGGTCCCGATGAAGTCTCCCATCAACGTCATCAACGGCAGCTACGCTGACGCCGCATCCAGCTCCGTAGTGGTCATCGCTGCCGGAAAGGCCACAGGCGGCAGCGACACCTCGCGGCTCGATCTCCTCGACGCCAACGCACCGATCGTGCGTGAGATCGTCGGCAAACTCAAGAAGGAGGGGTTCGACGGCGTGATCGTCATGGCAACCAACCCGGTCGACCTGCTCGTCCAGGTCGCGCTCGAGGAATCGGGGCTCCCGACAGGCCAGGTCGTCGGGACGGGGACATTGGTCGATACCGCCAGATTGCGCGGGATGCTCGCCGAAGCATTCGATATCGAGCCGCGCGGGGTCGATGCCTATATCATCGGCGAACATGGGGATTCCGAAGTCGCCGTATGGAGCGGTGCACGCATCGCCGGCGTGCCTCTCCTCCGACACTCGGACAGCGGAGAGGCACGGGACCTTGATCGGATGCTCGAGCGCGTTCGTCGCGCGGCACCCGAGGTCGTTCGTCGCAAGGGGCATACCGAATATGCCATCGGCCTGTGCGTCCAGCGGATCTGCGAAGCCGTACTGCGCAATGAGCACGCGGTTCTCGCGGTCTCCACGGTCCTTGATGGTGAATATGGTCTGACCGACGTGTGCCTCGGCACACCGTGCGTGGTCGGCAAGAACGGGATCGAGCGGATCATCGAGCTCGATCTCGACGAAGAGGAGTGCAAAGCTCTCCACCGCTCCGCTGAGACATTGCGGCGGCTTAACCCTCGATTATCGGCAGGCGCGGCATGACGATCGGGAACGACAAGGCCGGTGCTGGAGCGCGGTCGCCGTTCGCGATCCCGACCGAAGGCTGGCTGGCCGTGCTCCGCCGAACCTGGGAAGAGACCGGCAAGGACAATATCGGCCTCATCGCCGCCGGTATCGCCTTCTATGCATTCGCCGCGATCGTCCCGCTGCTCGGCGCGGTTGTCCTCAGCTACGGTCTCTTCGCCGAGCCCGAGACGGTTCGCAGTAACGTCGAGCACGTGTTCGCCGCAGTGCCGCGCGAGGCGGCCACCATCATCACCGAACAACTCGTGACCGTCGTCGAGACCTCGAAGGGCAAGCAGGGTCTCGGCCTGATCATCGCGATCGCGCTCGCCTTTTATGGCGCCACCAAAGGCGCGTCGGCGATCGTGACAGCGCTCAACGTCGCTTATGGCGAGACCGAGCGGCGCGGGTTCTTCCGCGTCAACCTCCTGTATTTCGCGCTGGTCGCCGGCGGTGTGTTCCTGATCTTCCTGGCGATCGCATCGACAACGCTTCTCGGATTTCTCGAAAGCCTGGTTCCGCGCGCTTCGGACGTTCTTCTCACACTCATCAGGGTCGCAGGTTACGCCCTTCTGGGAGCATTCGTCGTGACGGCTGCCGCGATCCTGTATCGCTTCGGACCGGATCGCCGCAAACCGTCATGGGTCTGGCTATCGCCGGGATCGCTGGCCGCCACAATGCTTTGGCTGGGCGGGACCGCCGGCTTCGGCGTCTATGTGTCGAATTTCGGCAACTATGGCGCGACCTATGGTTCGCTGAGCGCGGTGATTGTGATGCTCACCTGGCTGTGGCTGTCGGCGTTCGTCTTTCTGCTGGGCGCCGAGTTGAATGCCGAGCTCGAACGTCAGGTCGAGGGCGAGGGGGCGGAGGCGCAGCCATCCACCTCTCCTCTCAGCGATTCGCCGCACGGGCGAACGCCAGACCCGTCAGGTGACGATCGACGGGCGAGGGCGCCCGACAAGGTCGGGACACGCGCTCCCCCGACCAACGGCCCGGCCTGGGTCGAGGGTGCGTTGTGTGCCGCGGGGCTGCTCCTGCTGCGCAACGGCAAGCCCGGCAAGGCGGCGGTGGCCATCGTCGGCGCAGTCGCCGCCTATAAAATCGGTCGGGGCGCAAGCACTCGGCGCAGCAACGGCTTAAAACTCTCGGCACAGGTAACATCGAACGAACCCGAGCGTTCGCACCTCTCACCAACGAAGGAGTACCCAATGGCAGACCGTGACAATGATATCAGCGTCCTCAACAGCCTGATCGCCACCACCCTCGACAGCGTGGATGGCTATACTGAAGCCGCGGGCGATATCGAAAATCCTCGCTACGGCAGCGTGTTCTCGGATCGTGCTCGTGAACGCCGCGAGGTCGTGAGCGACCTTCAGGCGGAAGTCCGCCGTTTGGGCGGCGATCCCGAAGATGACGGGACCGTGCTTGCCGGAGCCCACCGCATGTTCCTCGACCTCAAGGCCAAGGTCACGGGGCAGGACGACAAGGCGATCATCGACGAGGTCGAGCGGGGCGAAGACCATATCAAGGCGAAGTTCGACGATGCGTTGGCGAAGGAGGATCTGTCGCCGGAGGTGCGGGCGGCAATCGCCAAGGCCAACCAGTCGGTGCAGGAAGGCCACGATCAGATGCGCGACCTGAAGCATAGCATGGAACGCTAACACCAGAACCTTAGCGACGCCGATACGCGTTGCCGACGTGACTTTTCAGCCCGGTCCGCACGCGCGAGGCCGGGCTGAATTATTTGAGGCCAACGCAGCCAAGCCATCGTCATCTCTAGAGTCCGTGCGCGAGCGGTTCTTTCGTGCCTGAACGGAACCCGCCGCTTACACTCTGGTTATGCATCCTGCCGTGCATAGGCATTTTACATAGAACGGGGATCGTCACCAATGAACGACTGGATGCCTAGGCCTGACACCTCGCTAACGCGCTTCGCCGAGGTCCGCATATGACTGACGCGGTCGTGCACCCTCCACGCGCGCGCATGTCCAAGCGCATGACGGCGGAGGCGTTCGGCACATTCTGGCTCGTGCTCGGTGGGTGCGGCACCGCCGTGCTCGCGACCGGAGAGGGCGGTGTCGGCGTTCTGGGGGTTGCGCTGGCTTTCGGCCTGACCGTGTTCACCATGGCGTTCGCCATTGGCGCGATCTCCGGGGGGCATTTCAATCCTGCGGTGACGGTCGGCCTGACCGCCGCAGGCCGCTTCCCGGCGCGGGAGATTCCCGCTTACGTGGCGGCCCAACTCGTCGGCGCGATCGTCGCTTCGCTGCTCCTTCTCATGATCGCCCGCAGCATGCCCGGTTTCGATCTCGGAGGATTTGCGACGAACGGATACGGCGACGCATCGCCCAAGGGATATCCGTTGGTCATTGCGCTGGTCGTCGAGACGGTGCTGACGGCAGCCTTCCTGATGGTCATCCTGGGCGCGACCGATGAACGGTCGCCAGCGGCATTCGCGCCTCTGGCGATCGGTCTGGCACTGACCCTGATCCACCTCCTCTCGATCCCGGTGACCAACACGTCGGTTAATCCTGCGCGCAGTACCGGTCCTGCCTTAGTGGTCGGGGGCACCGCTCTCGCTCAGTTGTGGGCGTTCTGGGTCGCGCCGCTGGTCGGTGCCGTGCTCGCCGGTCTGGTCGGTCGCTGGCTGTTCTCGCACGCCGACGATGTCCGGTCACCCGGACCCATCTCGGTCGCCAAGCTGGATCGCCTGGTGGACCCGGTGACGACGCCGACAGCGGGCTATGACGTCAACAGCAAGTAATCTTGAAAGGACACTCTGATGGATGGGTACCCTTCCTCCCGATCCCTACGCTCCCGATCCGGTCCATGATCCCGATGGCGCACCCCGGCCCGACAATCAGCGAGACAGCTTGCCCGGGCCGGATAATCCCGATGCGCCGTCAATCGATGATCCGGAAGTTCCCGATCAGCAGCCGGTAGAGGAGCCCGGAGCTCCGGGCGACGCGCCGAGCGATAGTCCGACACAGACCCAGGCCTGATGGCTCCCGCACCGTCGCGGACAGTCAAGTTTTAAGAGGATAAATAACATGGCAGTGAAGTTCGCAGGGACGATGAATGCGATCAATCGCGGTCTCGAAGATACCAAGCCCGCCAAGGGTGTTGATATGATCGAGGATTGGGAAGCCGCGCTGGCAGACGTCGATGTTCCGGGTGCGAAGGGCATCTTGCGTGATCTGACGTCGTTACGGAAGCAGCTCGAGAAGTCCGAGCCGGACGCCGATCGGGTCCATGCGCTTGTTCACCGCCTCGGCACTGCTACGACGAAGATCGCCGAGAAGGCCGATAAGTCGCAGGACAAGCTGAAGGCCCTGGGTGAGGCGCTGACCGAGGCGGGCGTGGACAGCCCCGACGAGGACGAGGATACCGCAGCCGCTGCCGCACCGAAGCGCGCGCCCAAAAAGAAGTGATCGAGGCGGCGGGACGATTGTCCCGCCGCGTATCGGCAGTAGTTAACTGATCGAGGGAGTAGATCCATGGCGAAGTCGGAGAAGGGTTCGAAAGGCGCCGAACGCGTCGAAAGCGATGGCACAGCGGTGAACACCAGCGTCGAGAGCAGCGCTCGCGATCAGGTGGCCGAAGCACTGACCAAGGCGACTGCCGACAGCTACACCCTGTATGCCAAGACCCTCGGGGTCCATTGGAACGTTCAGGGGGCCAGCTTTTACGGTCTGCACAACATGACCGAGGCGCAGTATCAGGAACTCCACGAAGCTGCCGACGCGATCGCGGAGCGCATCAGGGCCTTGGGCAAACTTGCCCCAACGGGTAACGCCTCATTCCGCGAGCTGACGGTCATCGACAATGATGCGCCCCATAAGCCGACGCGCGAGATGATCGCCGAACTTGTCGACGACAACGAGAAGGTCGCGCGGCGAATGAGTGAATTCGCCCAACTGGCGGACGAGGCCGGAGATTTGTTCAGCCACGACATGCTGGTAGCGCGGATCGGCGTTCATGAGCAGAATGCATGGATGTTGCGCGCCAGTCTTTCTGACTAGAGACTGACGGGGCGGGCAATTGCAGGATCGGCACGCCGACGTCAACGCCGAGACGAAATGAAGTCAGGCGGGCGATTGTTTTTTGAGGGTCAACCACGGGAGACGAGCGATGAAGAGAATTTTGGCGGGCACGGCCGCGGTTGCGCTGATGTCGCTGGCGGCTTGCAACAGCAGTCCGCGCGAACAGGCTGCCGACAACATCGAGGCGAACGCCGAGCGCGTCGCGGACAACCTCGAAAATGCGGCCGACAACGCGCCGACAGAAGCTTCGGAGGATCGCCTGGAAAATCGCGCCGACGCGGCGCGCGAGCTGGGGGACAAGAAGGCCGAGGATATGCGGACCAACGATCCCGACACCAATCTCTCGAACGGTATGTAGAATGGAGTCTCAAGCGTAGCAGCTGTTCAGAGTAGCCAATTGGAAATTGGGCGCCTACATGTCACGGGTGCCCGACTTCTAACCTCCTGCCAGCGCTCAAGCCCGGTTGCCGGCATTAGAGACGGCAATCGCAAGTGTTGAGTGCCAGCGAAACCTATCGACGTGCACGCCACAGCGACTTGAAGTCGGCTACTCTTCTGAGGCCGCATGATGCCATGCGGACGGCGTCATCGCAGAATCTCTTTCTGAGCGTACTGTCCGTCGTCAGAACATTCGGCACAACTCGCGGCGTAAATTAGCGGAGTGGGGGCCTCGTCTGGGGTTGATGTTAGGCGGCGCGCTTGCGGTGAAGCAAGCGCCGATGTTGAGGGCAGAGCGTTTGTTTCCCGCTAAACAACGCTAAGGCCAGGTTTGATCTACCAGCGTGTTAGTATGGCAGTATGGCAGCTCCCACCCTCACCATCCCCGTTCAGACGGTCCCCGGCTCCGTCCAAGATCGACCGTTGGTTCAACCTCAGCGTCATAGCCGCGCGGTTGCACAGCTCAGAGGGAGCTCTTCAACGCGCGCGGAAAAGCTGCCGAACTCCCTACCTAGTCTGACGGACCTGCCGAGGCCCCACACCAAGCAACTGCTGCATAACTCTTCGCATGTTGCCGTCGTCGCCGAACCCGCATGCCTTCGCGACTGCTGCGATCGACTGATCACTGTTGACCAGGAGTCCGATTGCGCGTTCTACTCTAAGCTCTGCAAGGTAGCGGAAGGGCGGCTTCCCGGTGGAAGTGGTGAACGCTCGAGTCAGGTGATGCCTACTTAAGCCGACGTGGGCTGCTAGCTCCGCGAGAGAGATCGGTCTCGCCTGATGTTCGTGCAGAAAGTCTTTGGCGCAAGCCAACTGCTTGGCCGACAAGCCACCCTTTATCGGCTTGAGAATGCTGCGTAAGCCGAGTGCCTCGATCGCTGCCAGAATGCAAAGCTGGTCGGCGTATAGCTGATCGCCACCCGACCTCGCCACATCGCTTATCTTCTTCATTGTTCCAACCAGGGCAGGATCGCGACCATACAGAACAGGCTCGATTTCAGCACCCCGATACTGCTCAAGGGCCTCGCCGATGAGAACAGGGTCAAAGTAAAGAGCAGTATATGTGCTTTTACTGCCTACTGGATCGCACCAGCCCTTGGCATCTCTATGCGGAGGGAGCAGTGTCAAAGTGTCTTGCAGAGTAGTCTGAGTGCTATGCTCACCACCGTCGATCTGTATCTCTCCGTCCGCGATACTCATGTCATGCAGGGCTAAATAGAATGTTGGGCCACTACGGCTAAATTCGTAGGGTCCAGTGTTAGACACATTCGTCCATTCTACTGAAAATCCGCTCCAGTCATGGTGAACGGAGACCGGCCCGCGTGGGTCTACGAACAGATCTCTGAGTGTCGACATATGGCATCAAACCTGCGAATATTGCTACGACAGAGCTTCTGTTGCTGATTCGGGGCGTCGAACGTAATGGACGGTATGGGGGAATGCCAGAGCGGAATAGGTCACGGGGATAGGTAGACCGATCTGCCAAATGACATTCGGGCACGACTGGCGGAAATCCCGAGAACCGATCTTCACTTGCAGACATGAGGGGGAAATATGGCAAATCCGCCGTGCAGTAGCACTGAGCCCGACATTCTCGCATGCCGCTCACGTGCTTTCTTTTTCGAACATATGTTCAATCAGTCGACGGATTGCTTGTTCTTCGTCCGGCCCGATGCCGATGGACGACTTGTACTCGAATCTGTAAATTCAGCGGCAATGAAGTACGTTACTGTTAGCTATGATCAAGCCCTCGGGAAGCATCCGATTGACGTTGCGGCAAGTGGAACAGGTCTGTTTGACGACGGCACGTTGGCTGAGGTTTTTAAAACGGGTGAGGTGCACCGCCGCCAGCCCCACGAAGAAACTCAGGGCGGGACGGTCAGATTCGACGCGGTATACTCGCCAGTTTACGGCTCCGACGGGGGTCTGATCGGTGTTTTGGGGAGTGCTCGTGACATCACCAACGTTCGAGCGCTCGAAGATAGACTGCGTCACACCCAAAGGATCGAGGCTCTGGGCGCCCTATCAGGCGGTATAGCGCACGATCTTGCCAACGTTCTGACTGCCCTTTCTGGATGTCTGCACTTGCTTCAGAAGCGCATGCCCAGCAGTGAGTGCTCCGACATTATTTCCGAAGCACAACGAACTATAGATCGTGGTACGGCTATAACGGGTCGTCTTCTCTCCTTCATTCACAAGAGAGGGCGTGAACTGGCGCGAGTTGACGTCGTAAAATGTTTAATTGAGCTTGCGCCGTCGATCACCCGCTTTGTGGGGAACAACGTCGAACTCTCGATAACCGGCTGTGATACTGCATTCGTGATGGTAGACCGCCATGAGCTAGAAACAGTCATTATCAATCTTGTTACAAACAGCCGCGACGCGATGCCGAACGGCGGCCGCATCGTTATCAATGTTGAGCTGAAGGACATTCATGCAGACAGTGGCTGTTTAGAACATTATGTTCTGATAGGGGTGCACGATACGGGGACCGGCATACCTCCGGATCTACTAAAGAGCGTGATGGAACCCTACTTTACAACCAAACCGGATGGCGCAGGGACGGGACTTGGACTGAGCTTAGCATCGGATCTCATGCGCAGCTCTGGCGGTCATTTCTATTTAGAAAGCGTCGAAGGGGAAGGCACTACAGCTTACTTGAGGTTCAAACAAGTTTGAGCGGCACGGCGTCTTGCCTGCCTGTCTTCGCTTCCATTTCGCTTGTGACAATATTAGCCACAGCAGACGTCTAGAGACGGTCGTGTCCGAACAGTTCAGCCTTCCAGCTTAAGCGCGCGAAAGCACGCGAAGTCACAGGTCTACGTGTGGCCTGTGTTCGCCTCACGAGAGGCTTGTGATCTGCCGGAGACCCTCTGGCGGCTTCAGGAACGAAAGTCCTTTTACGTCGGCCCGGCGCTCCTGAGCGACCGGGCGGCTTCCTGCCAGCAAGCAGTCACGCCGTTACGGGACGTGCCACGCCTGACCGACGCATCTCGCGATAAACGGTCGAACGTCCGATGCCCAGCTGCCGTGCCGCCTCGGCAGGAGATACATTCGCCTCAACCAGTTTGAGAGCTGCGCTGACTTTGCCCTGGTCCAGTGGCTGCCGTCCGGGCAGCTTTCCCTTGGCGCGTGCCGCGGCGACGCCATCCTTGGTGCGTTCGGAGATTAGCCTTCTCTCGAAATGCGCAATGGCGCCGAACACGTGGAAGACAAGCTCGCCAGCGGCGGACGTGGTATCGATCTTCTCCTCCAGGCTGAGCAGCTCGATGCCGCGCTCCTTGAGCATCTTCACAGTCGAGAGCAGCTCGCCCAGCGAACGGCCGAGCCGATCGAGGCGGACAACGGCCAGTGTATCGCCGTCGCGCGCGAAGGCGATCAGTTCGGCCAGGCCGGGCCGCTCCATGCTCTTGCCGGACATGACGTCGGTGAAGGTGCGGATCGCGCCGGCCTTGTTCAGTCGCATCTCCTGCCCCGCGACATCCTGATCACCGGTACTGACGCGGGCGTAGCCCAGAATGTCGGGCATTATGGTAGTCCCTCAAACGTCCGTTCTGTGGACAGTCAGCCGAGCGGCGTGGCGAAATGGCTTAACCCGTCCAACAACCATGTCCCTTTACTCGCGACCGTCTACAACCTCAACATACCTTTTCTGGACGGTTGGACGAACTGATGCGCAAACACACGCTGCTGACCGACCTTGAACGCGAGCAGCTGATTGGCATTCCCAGCAACGACGATGAGCTCGCCCGGCTCTACACGCTCGATCGCACCGACCTCGACATGATCCGCCTGCGACGACATCCCCGCAATCGGCTCGGGGTCGCGCTGCAACTCGCCGTCATGCGGTATCCCGGCACCTCGCTCGCACAACATCTTCAGCAAGGCGGAGGTATACCGCGCGAACTCGTGGCCTACCTTGCCGCTCAGCTGAACCTTGCTCCCGGTTCACTTGCGGACTACGCCACGCGCGAGCAGACGATGACCGATCACGCCCGCCAGCTTGCCGCTGCGCTCAATCTGCGCGGCCCAATCCGATCTGACGTGCCGTTTCTGATCGAGGCGGCAACCCAGGCAGCCTGGTCAACCGACAACGGCATGGTGATCGCACGTGGGATTGTAGGTGCCCTGCGAAAGGCTAGCATCCTACTGCCGGCGGTCTCGACGATCGAGCGCGCCGGCATCGCCGGCAGAGCGCGTGCCCGGAAGCGCGCCGCCGCCGAGATGACGCAGAGCCTCGGCGGCGAGCAGCTGGCAGCGCTCGATGCGCTGCTCGAAGTGGATGAGGTGAGCGGCATGGTTGTACTCACTTGGCTGAAAACCATCCCGATCGTCGCGAAATCAGATAATCTGCGGGGCGTCCTGGACCGGCTGCGTGCCGTGCGTGCCCTGAAGCTGCCGACCGCCATAGGCGATACGGTTCATCCGGATCGCCAGCGCCGGTTCGTCCGAGAGGGGCGTGCTTCACCCGCCTATATGATCGAGCGCTACGCGCAAGATCGTCGCCACGCGATCCTGGTGGCGGCCATAGACGACCTCGAGGGTCGGCTGATCGATGCCGCTCTCGACATGGCCGACAAGCTCATCGGGAGCCTCTTTCGTCGTGCCAGGAACAGGCAGGAGCGGCGTTACGCAAGCACGCCGGCCCAGGTGGGTCGCCTCATGCGTCTGTTCCGGGGCACCATCGACGCCCTTGCCAATGCCGTGGAGGAAGGAAGCGACCCTATCGATGCGATCGACGAGGCGGTGGGTTGGGCCACGCTCGTGCGGGCACGACCCGACGTGTCGCGCATTGCCGACACCGCCGTTGAGGATCCGCTGGTCGCCGCGGGCGACCAATATGGGGTCAGGACATAGAACGGGCACAGATATACGCTAAGCGTCTCTGCGCGCACTTATGGGTCGACTCTATGCGTCGACGACTCCAGCATTCCAAAGGCATCCATCGGACAGTTGTAGCATCGCCTCTCGTCGCAGAGCCGGCATATCGTCAGCGCCGAGACAGCGTCGTCAGACATCTGCGCAAGTATTGTCTCGGCAATACGTTCCAGCACGAGGCGGTCAGCATTCGAGACATGGCTAAGGATTTCGGATAAAGTCTCGTTTCTTCGTTGCAGGATCGCAGATAGGCGAGTCTCGCCTGCCTCAGTGAGCATCAGCGCTACTGCACGACGGTCCCGTAGCGCTTTGGATCGAACGGCGAACCCGGCTGCAACCAATCGATCGACAAGCCGCACCGTCCCCGCGTGGGACAAGCCTAGCACCCGTCCTAATTCGTCGATCGAAAGACCGGTCGCGTGACCGATGACGACGATCGCCGCGGTGGTTTCGCCACCGCCGGGTATCGTCGGGTCGAATGCCGCCTTCTTAATTCGATCGGTGATGCCCACTGCGAGGGCGCCGAACAGATTGACGAGCCGGTCCGAGAGTACGTTCAAAGGGTTGCCTCATTCATTGACGGCGTATAGTGTATGCGCAGCGCATATATCACGCCTGTCTAAGCATGAAGGCAGGTCATGCGCCATGATGAAAGCGAGGCACCATGTTTTCGACATTACACATAGCTGAAAAGACGACCGGCTCTCGCGGGTCTCTCGCGTTGCTGCGCTGGGCGCTGGTGGTCATCTTTCTCTGGTTCGGTTGCATGAAATTCACGAGCTATGAAGCGATGGGCATCGCGCCATTGATGAAGAACAGTCCGATCATGAGCTGGATTCCGGCCGTTTTTGGGGTGCAGGGTGGAAGCTATTTTATAGGCACCGTCGAGCTCGCGACGGCCGCTGCGCTGATTATCGGTGCTTTCAACAAGACGGCCTCCGCTCTCGGCGCGGCGATGTCATGCCTGACTTATGCCGTGACACTGACGTTTTTCCTGAGCACGCCTGGCGTCGCCGAGCCGACCGCTGGCGGGTTCCCGGCGATTTCGGCCGGAACCGGACAGTTCCTGTTGAAGGACCTGGTGCTTCTTGCGGCATCAGCGTGCCTTCTACTTGCGTCCATACGGACAGCAGACGCGTGACGGCAAACAGGTGATAGGCGACGCTCCGGACCTGCGCTTTTGCCGAACCATACCCGCCTCAGCCCATAACGATCGACAAACCCTGTCGCTTTGATAGGGTGTTCGAAAACATGCTTTCGAGGGTTTGTCGTACATGCTGGTCGGATATATGCGGGTGTCAACGACCGATGACCGCCAAACGGTCGATCTCCAGCGGGACGCGCTCGTCGCAACCGGGGTCGATCATCGGCATCTCCATACCGACAAGGCATCCGGCGCGCGCGACGACCGACCAGGCCTGAAAGCCTGCCTCGACTATCTGAACGCGGGCGACACACTGATCGTGTGGAAGCTCGACCGGCTCGGACGCTCGCTGCCGCACCTGCTGACGATCGTCACCGATCTGAAGGCGCGCGGCATCGCGTTCCGGTCGCTGACCGAGCAGATGGATACGACCACGCCGCACGGCGAATTGCTGTTCTCGCTGTTCGGTGCATTGGCACAATATGAGCGTGCGCTCACGCGCGAACGGGTGATGGCGGGACTGGCTGCTGCCAAACGCCGGGGACGCCAAGGTGGCCGCCCGCCGATGATCGACGCCGAAACGCTCGAGCGGATCACCGCCGCGCTGGATGGCGGGGCCAGCAAGGCGTCCGTCTGCCGGACCTTCAAGGTGCCGCGTTCGACCCTTCTCGGCACGCTTGCCCGGATCGGCTGGACCGCACCGGCCAAGGTCTAAGCCGATGCCGCGTCGCGCCGTCCTGTCGGACGAGCAACGCGCGGCGTTGCTCGCGCTTCCCGACGACGAAACCCTGCTCGTCCAGCACTGGACATTGAGCCGGGACGACTTGGCCATCATCGTCCGCCGGAGGCGACCGCATAACCGGCTGGGTTTCGCGATCCAGCTTTGCGCGCTGCGCTATCCTGGCCGTTTCCTGCGACCCGGTGAACTGATCCCTGATACGCCGCTCGCGTTCGTCGCAGAGCAATTGCAGGTCGGACCCGAGGTGCTGGCCGACTACGCGACGCGCGGCCCGACCCGGTACGAACAGCTCGATGCACTGCGCGATGCATTCGGCTTCATGCCGCTCAGTCGGCCGCTGCGAACGACGTTGCAGGAATGGCTCCTGCCGATCGCGCTGACGACGACCAGCGGGGCTAGGCTGGCGCGCGTGATGCTGGATGAGTGCCGGCGACGGCGCATCATTGTGCCGGGCATCAGTTCGGTCGAGCGGATGGTCGCACAGGCGTTGCTCGATGCCGAACGCCATGTCGCCGAGCATCTGACCCGAGGACTCGATGCTCGACAGCGCCGGCTGCTCGATGCGCTTCTCCTGCCCCACACAGGCACGAACTTGAGCGATCTGGCCTGGGTGCGGCAGTCACCCGGCAAGCCCGGCCGAAAGACATTCGCCGCCATCATCGAGCGACTGACACTGCTTCGGGCCATCGGGATCGATCCGGATATCGCCGTAGGCGTCCATCCCGAGCGCCTCCGACGCCTGTGCCAGGAAGGCGTGCGGCTGACCGCGCAACATGTTCGGACGCTGCAAGCGACGCGGCGTCGCGCCACATTGGTGGCGACCATCCTCGAAACCATCGTTACCCTCACCGACGATGCGGTGCTGATGTTCGATCGCCTGCTTGGGCAGATGTTCCGGCGCGAACAGAACAGCGCGGACACGACACTCAAGCGCAACCGGCGCACCATCAACGGCAAAATCCGGCTGCTTGCCCAACTCGGCGCTGCCTTGCTCGCCGCCAAGATATCAGGTGGCGATATCGGCGCTGCGGTCGAGGCAGCGATCGGATGGAATGATCTCGGCCGCGAGGTCGATGAAGCCCGCAAGCTGATCCGCCCCGATTCGGTCGATCCCGTCGCGGTCGCCGCGACCAATTACCCCGTCCTCCGACAGGTCGGTCCCTCGTTCATCGCCTCGTTCACATTCGGGGCGGTGCCAGCCTGCCATGCGCTCGCGCGAGCGGTCGCGATCATGCGCGACCTTCATTTTGGTCATCTGCGCAAATTGCCTGCAGGCACGCCAGTCGGCTTCATCCGGCAAGCTTGGCGTCGGGCGATCGGCACCGGCATTCCCGATCGCAGGATCTATGAATTGTGCGTGCTGGTCGAGCTTCGCGACCGGCTTCGCGCCGGCGACATGTGGGTCGAGGGAAGCCGACGCTATCGTGCTGTCGAGCAGCAACTCATTCCTGCCCCCGTATTCGCCAACATGCGCGCGGCCGGCCCCTTGCCGATACCGGCACCGGATACGGCCGATATCTGGCTGGCCGAACGACGCGCCCGCCTCGCCCGTCGATTGGCCGAGGTCGAGCGAAAGGCGGAGACGGACGCGCTGGAAGACGTGCAGCTCAGCTTGGGCAGGCTGCGGATTTCGCCCTTGAAGGCGATTACTCCCGAGGAATCCGATACCGCCCTTGCGCCGCTCTATGCGCATCTGCCCGCGATCCGCATCACCGACCTTCTTGCCGAAGTCGATCGATGGACCGGGTTCAGCCAGTGCTTCACGCATCTGCAAAGTGGCCGTGCCGCGGATGAACCACGTGCGATCCTCACGGCGGTGCTCGCCGATGCCACCAATCTGGGCCATACGCGCATGGCGGAAGCCTGCAATCTCGTGACCCAGCGCCAACTCGGTTGGCTCGCCTCGTGGCATCTGCGCGAGGAAACCTACGGTCGCGCGCTCGCCCGGCTTGTCGACGCCCAACACACCGCGCCGCTGGCCGCGCTGTTCGGGTCCGGCACCTCGTCCAGCTCAGACGGTCAGAACTTTCCGCTCGACCGCCGCGCCCAGGCAACCGGCGCAGTCAATCCGCACAAGGGGACAGAGCCGGCTGTCTCCTTTTACAGCCACGTCTCGGATCGCTACGCGCCGTTCCATTCCACAGTTATCTCCGCTTCGGCGAGCGAGGCGGCACAGGTGCTCGACGGGCTGCTCCACCACGGCGCCGATCTGCACATCGAAGAGCATCACGTCGATGGCGGGGGCGTCTCCGACCATGTGTTCGCGCTATGTCATCTGCTTGGGTTCCGGTTCGCGCCGCGTATCCCGAATATCGCCGCACGCCGTTTGCACCTGTTTAACGGCATCGAACCCGGCCCCGATATTGCGCCGCTGGTCGCGGGCCGCATCGACGAAGGTCTGATCGAGGCACACTGGGACGACGTGCTGCGACTGGGAACCTCGATCCGCACAGGCGTCGTCAGCGCCTCGATCATGCTGGAACGGCTCGGCTCCTATCCACGCGCCAACGGCCTGGCACTGGCGTTGCGCGAGATCGGTCGCGTCGAGCGTACCCTGTTCACGCTCGACTGGATCGAGCAGCCCGAACAGCGTCGCCGCGCCACCCGCGAACTCAACAAGGGAGAAGCGGAAAATGCCCTGAAACGCGCCATCTTCTTCCATCGCATCGGCCGTATCCGCGATCATGCGCTGCAAGCCCAAAGCCATCGGGCGAGCGCGCTGAACCTCGTCGCCGGTGCCATCGTCCTGTGGAACACGACCTACCTGCAAGCCGCCCGGATGCATCTCGCCAACCTCGGCCGGCCGGTCCCGCCGGACCTGCTGCAACACCTATCACCGCTCGGTTGGCAGCATATCAATCTCACCGGCGATTACCTCTGGACCGATCCCGATGCGCCATCCACCGCGCTCAGACCGCTTCGCCAGATGCGCGCCGTCGAAGGCACGGCAAAACCTTAGCGTATATCTGGGTCCGTTCTGTGTACCGACCCCAATATGCGACCCTGCGCAAATTCGCGCCGCTACTGATCGAGGCGCTGGAGTTTCGGTCACTGCAGGGCAGCGCGCGTACCGTGAAGGCGCTGGACCTACTCCGCGAGCTGAACCGCTCGGGCAAGCGCGACGTACCGGAGAACGCGCCCATGCCGTTCCGTAAAGAATGGCGGAAGCTCGTCGTGGAACCTGACGGCAAGATCAACCGCCGCCTTTATGAGACCGCAACTCTGGCACACGTCCGCAACAAGCTCAGAAGCGGCGACGTATGGGTGGATCGCTCATCCTCGTACCGGCGCTTCGACAGCTATTTGGTGCCGATGGCCACCGCTACGCCGATTGCAAAAGGGTTGGGGCTACCGGACTCGGCTGACGAGTGGCTGAACAGCCGCGCGACCTTGCTGGACCAGCGTCTCAAGGGCTTCGAGCGGCAGCTCCGTAAAGGGCAGCTGGAAGGCGTGGCGATGGTTGGTGATCGGCTCAGAATCACGCCAATCTCGAACACCACCCCGCCGGACGCCAAGGCGCTGGCCGAACGCCTCTACGGGCTGCTGCCGCGCATTCGCGTGACCGAACTGTTGCACGAGGTCGCACGCGAAACCGGTTTCCTATCTGCCTTCACCAACCTGCGTACCGGACGCACCAGTGACAACGAGAGTGCGCTCCTCGCCGCCATCCTGGCGGATGCCACCAACCTTGGGCTATCGCGCATGTCAGCAGCCAGCGAGGGCGTCACGCGCGACCAGCTAGTCTGGGCCAAGGACGCCTATATCCGCGACGATTGCTACTCGACCGCCTTGGCGCATCTGATCAACGCTCATCACATCCTGCCATTCTCCCAGGTTTGGGGTCATGGCACCACGTCGAGTTCGGACGGTCAGTTCTTCCGCGGCCGAAAGCGAGGAGCGTCCGGTGGCGACATCAACGCCCGCTACGGTGTCGATCCAGGGTTCAGCTTTTACACCCATGTCTCCGATCAGCACGGCCCCTTCCATGCGAAGGTAATTTCGGCGGCCACCCACGAGGCGCCATACGTTCTCGATGGGCTCCTGCACCACGGCAGCGTCCTGAGGATTGACGAGCATTTCACCGACACCGGCGGGGCTACCGATCACGTGTTCGCGCTCTGCTCGATGCTAGGCTTTCGATTCTGCCCACGCCTGCGCGACTTTCCCGATCGGCGGCTCGTGTCGATCGCCTCGCCGGGCACCTATCCAACGCTCGCTCCGCTCCTCGGCAAGCGCCTCCGTATCGACGTTGTGCGCGAGCATTGGGATGAAATCGTTCGCCTCGTCGCCTCAACCAGCAGCGGGCATGTTCTCCCCTCCGCCATGCTCAGGAAGCTTGCCGCCTACGAGCGCCAGAACCAAGTCGATTTGGCGCTTCAGGAGATCGGAAAGGTCGAGCGCACGCTGTTCATGCTGGACTGGCTCGAGGATCCCGCGCTGAGGCGCCGCTGCCATGCCGGGCTCAACAAGAGCGAGCAGCGCCACTCCCTTACCCAAGCGATCTACACCTTCCATCAAGGCCGCGTCGTCGATCGTACACAGGAGGCGCAGCAGTATCGTGCCTCAGGTCTGAACCTCGTAATCGCCGCCATCGTTTACTGGAACACGGTCTACCTTTCAGATGCGGTGCAACACCTGAAGGAGAGCGGTGAGGAGATGCCCGAGCCGCTGCTTGCCCACAGCTCTCCGGTCGGATGGGAGCATATAGCGTTCTCGGGAGACTTCCTGTGGGACCGTGCAGCCCGGCGTGCCGACCACAAGCCGCTCAACCTCTCACCTGACAGGGCCGCTTAGCGTTGTTTAGCGGGAAACCCACGCTCTGCCCTCATGTTGGATGGTCTGTCGTTTGATCCTTTCGCGCTGTTTTATGATGGCGGGAGCCCTTCCGAAGTAGGTGTAGGCGCTTGCAATCGTAGCGGCGTGTGCTCGCAAACAGCCTGATTTCCTGCTCACGCTTTCTGCCACTGGCGGGGAGCGTCCTGCTCGAATTATCTGCCAGTGTGCTCGCCATCATCCGGCGCTGCTTGCAAACGGGGCGTTGTGCTCACGCTCCGTGCCAATGGGCTCTCCAAACCCGTAGCCGGCAAGCGCTTTTGCGAAGCAGGTTTCCAGAACAGTTCTGACAAGCGGCGGGCCGCAGAAATGCGTTGTCGTCATGGCCCGCCCGCGAGGTCGTCAGAAAGGAAGGCTTTTGCGAACAGCGGGTGGCGCATAGAGCGGGCACAGATATACGTTTACGACTGAACCAGTCGAAGCGCGCTGGCCGCGACCGTCCCGAATGGGATCAATGGTCGGGATAGGATTCTCTTCATGCCCCAGCCGGTATAAAGGAACCGCCCCGATCGTAGCGGCTGCGTCGTTATCCCGCCTACCCAACCCGTGGGCTCGACCTTCGGCCCAGCCGGGCCCGCCTCAACGTGGCCCGTCGACTGCGATGACCGCGGCGTCGTCTAGCTGGAACCGGCCAAAGTCGTCGTCGCCCCATAACGAACGCTCCAGCCGGCCGACAAGCCGGATCGGCTTCCCGGTCGGCATTGACCCATAAGGCAGCGAGTATTCATGGTTTTGCGTCGAGGGAGCCGATCATAGGCAGGAATACGGCACAACCCGTTTCCTTGCAGGAAAGATCAAGCACCAGGTTCTTCCCCGATCCGTCGTTCCGCCCAGCAAACGTCCACAGAAGGCTGCGGCGCTCGGGATAGTTCGGGTCGGCGACACGGTAGGAAGCTACGCCTGCGGGGCGGCCGTCGAGCGTGAGCTGATCCGCTTTGTAGTTGGTCCCGGAGCTCGCGATCGGCAGCGCCGATCCTCGGCCTGTCACTGTGAACATGCCTTCGTAGCCCGGCCCGCGCAGCAGGAACACCGGATCGTCTACCGGGTCCTTTCCCGCCTTCAGAGTCGCATCTGATGGAATGGCGACCGTGCAGCACGAAGGGATCCCGACCGACTTCCAGCCGGCCGGGACCTCGGGTTGCGGTGCGTTCGGCGAGCAGGACACTAGCAGCAATCCCGCTACCGACCACACCGCGACCCTCATATCACCGCACTCCGTAGGCGTTGCGAAGCGCTGTCGTCTCCGTCGAGCACGGGGTGCGACGCACCACGCCCGCCGGCTGACTATAGTGCATGACGCACGCCGTGTTGTTGGCTTCACCGAAGCCCAAAGCATGATCGAATTGTGACCGCCAATCGTGAGGTGCTGGAGGCGTGTCAGAAGCGCGCCAACAAGACAGGAAAATCGGTGCAGTGCACCGGCACGGTCGAGCCAGTAGGCAAAGAGGCTCGTAAGTGAGGGTAATCGTCTTGCAATCCGTATTACAAGGCAATACCAGAACATACATGGTACGCCGGAGAGGCATATGGCAGACGATATCGTTGTAACAGTGCGGGTGCCGAAGAAGCTCGCGCAAAAGGCACGGCAAGTTGCTGATAGTCGTGACGAAACAGTGAGTCAGGTCATCCGGCGAGGCTTGCGTGGCTATGTGGGTCGCGCGCCAAAATCGATTAAGAATGAGGACGCAGCCTAATGTCAGAATCCAAGCGCAAGGCGTCCAAGAAGTCACCGGATTATAGTCCGGCAGCTATGGATCTGTTGAACGTCGCAGGGGGCGGCAATTTCAGAACAGTACTGGCGGATCCGCCGTGGCAGTTTCAAAACCGTACCGGGAAGGTGGCACCCGAGCACCGCCGCCTAAACCGCTACGGGACAATGACGCTGGACGAGATTTGCGAGCTACCGGTGCAGGAGTGCGTTGCGCCAACCGCCCACCTCTACCTGTGGGTGCCTAATGCGCTCTTGCCGGACGGCTTGCGTGTAATGCGGGAATGGGGCTTTGAGTATAAATCCAACATCGTATGGCGGAAGATCCGCAAGGATGGCGGATCTGATGGTCGGGGCGTGGGATTCTATTTCCGCAACGTTACAGAACTGATCCTATTTGGCGTCCGGGGCAAGAACGCCCGCACGCTTGATCCGGGTCGGACACAGGTGAACTATCTTGAGAGCCGCAAGCGGGAGCACAGCCGTAAGCCTGACGAGCAATATCCGCTGATTGAGGAATGCAGCCCCGGCCCGTTCTTGGAGATGTTCTCGCGTGGAACGCGGCCGGATTGGACCGTATGGGGCAACCAGGCGGACGAGGAATATACCCCTTCCTGGCCGACGTATGCCCATCACTCTAGGGCTGGGCTGGTGGCGGAAGCGGCTGAATAGGCTCAGCAAGGATCTCCTGCTCCTCCTCGCCCTCGGCGATGGCGCCCACGTCGAGATGCTCATCGAAAGTGACGATTGAGCTGGGTAGTCCAATGAGGAGGAGCGGGCATGGATTGCCGACGCCGCGGTGCACGCGATCTTCTAGCTTTCGCCAATGGGTCGTGGCGGCCCCATATTTATCCTTCACGAAACTAAGCGACCAAGCGTCTGCAAAGGTCGCGCCGCCTGCTCGCATACGCCGAGCAACATCGGCCTTCTGCCGGGGGGTGGGCGTCAGTCCCAAAGATCCAAGGTCATCACTCGACTCCAGACCCCGCTCGGTTGCAAACCGGCGGACGAGCTGCACCATGTCGTCCTGTAGGCTCGATCCCCGCGTGACAATCACGCCAACGCTGATCGCCCCCTCCGCGTGCAGCCGCTTAAAGTTCTCCAGGTCGCGGTCGAAGAATGGATCCTTGTTGTTCCACTCGATTTCGAGCGCGATGACGCGGCCATCGGCGAAGGTACGGACATGATCGACCTCATGGGAGATCGACTCCCTTTGGACGCCGTTGATGCGCTTTTCGATCGTGAAATTGACCTTGTGCCAGCCCAGCTCGGCCAAGGCGCGCCGGAGACGCTGAGTGCCCTTTGTCTCGCCTCCACCCGAGCCGATGATCTCCTCAATTGGGATGGATAGCGCGCCGAGCGCCGCTTCCAACTCCCCGATCGCGTCGGGAAAATCGACGCTCAGGATGGCCGTGGCATGGCTGTGAAACTCAATTTGGAAGCCGCGAGCGGCCAGATCTTCAAACATGCTCGTCCAAGAGTCGCTTCTGATGCGCCCAGGTGCCATAGATTGCCGGGCTAGGGCGAGGCCCCTATGCTCACCGAGGCGATTGCGCACGAGAGGATTGGCCACCTATCCGACTTTGCCGGCAAGCGGGTAGAGCGGTGGTGGGTGGATGCCCTGTTTCTCGCACTAGATCGTCTCATTGAGGATAGGGAGCTGGACGGAGAGCGCGTCAGCCCTGAGCGCTACGGCTCCCTATTGGGGCGATCGAGCTTCGCCCAAATTGCGGGTGCCCGCAGCTTGGAGAAGGATCTTGCGACCAAGCACCTAGTCGCCCTCTACACCGCTTGTGGCGGTAGAGAGCGCTTTTCCGATCAGCACGTCCGTGAGCGGACGGAACTGACCATACCCGATGTTCAATGGTTTGCCGCTAACGACAATCGACCCCAGGGAGCTGTGCATCCCTCAAATCCACGGTTCACTACCCGCTCTGCTGAGGCCTTGGCGGGCGATTTTACATTGGAGGATCTGGGCTTCATCTTCGTTCCTTCGTCACTACGACGAAGCCCAGATCCTCCTTAAATCACAACCTCAAATCTGTGCCATTGGTGCTGACGGCGGACACGCGACCTTGGTGAGCTTCGAATCCGTGCCCGCGGACTTGAACGCGAACGCGGCCCCGGCTGCCGCGGTGCTGGCGACGGCCGCTCCAACGAGCACCTTCTGCTTCGTGTCCATCAGACTGTCCCTCTCTCAAGGGGCCGCGCGACCGACGTGTTCCTGCTCGTCCTCTCCTCATCACCAGCGGATGCAATCTTGAACGCCAAGATTTGTGCGCGGTGGATCTGGGGAGGCTCGGCGAACAGCGAAGCAGCGCTTCCGGATAGCGCCGTGCCGATTTCGCCCGACAGATGCGTCTCGCGCCCTGCCTCGTCGGCGAAGGTATCGAGGATGGCGAACCGAGTCTTTCCGAGACGCAGAGCGTACCACGACAGGGTGCCAGGCTCCCGCTCCACGGCCGATCGGGCTCCTTGGAGGAAGCGGGCAACCTCTTCCTCCGCACCGTCCCGTGCTTCAAGCGGAACATGCAGGGCCAAGCGCGGCAGGGCGTCCGCCGCCGGCACCTTGAGGGCGAGGATGTCGGCCGGCTCGATCTCCGGCAATCCGTTGAGGATGGTGAAGGTCTTCACGACCAGCGCCCGGCCGACCGTGCCGAACAGATGCTTCAGCCGGCCGGCATTGCCGGGGAAGGTATCGAAGATGGCGAAGTCGGCGGGGCCAAAGCGCAGCGCGTACCAGTGCCGCGTGTCCTGCTCATGCTCGACCGGCTCCAGCGCACCCCGGAGGAATTCAGCGGCATCTTCCTGGTGGGTCGGCCCGGCTTCAATGCCTACGAACAGTGCCTTGTGCATCTTTTCTCTCCTTGTTCCGATGGTAGCGCCTCGAGCTCCACGGAAGGCGTCCTGGGCCTAAATCATGGGAAGTTCGCGCGGCCGGGCGCCGACAGCCCGTTCGGCCAGGGCGACTTCCCCGGCCCGCGCACCCCTGGCGGGCGCGTGCTGGAGGAGATCGCGGCCAGCCACGGCGCGACCGCACGCCAAGTGGCGCTTCGCTTCCTGGTGCGTCGGCCATCGCTGTTCGCTATGGTCAACGAGTCATCGTGTAATTTGTGGCTGCTTCCCCGGGCCGGCTGAGCGGCGCACCTTCTGGTTGTCGGACCTGAAGGAAGGAAGCAGCTATGAAGCACTATGCCGGAATAGACCTGTCGATGGAAACGTCGCACGTCTGCATTGTCGATGCCGAAGGGCGCAAGGTCGCAGCGCAATGCGTGGACAGCACGCCGGAAGCGATCGCCGCGCTGCTGGAACGCCATGGTCCGATGGAACGCGTGGTGATCGAGACCGGCCGGATGACGCCATGGGTTGCGCGTGGCCTGCACGAGCTGGGCGTCGCGATCGTGTGCATCGATGCGCGCCAGGCCCACCAGAGCCTCAAGGCGATGAAGGCGAACAAGACTGATCCACATGACGCAGCGGGGCTCGCGCAGTTGGCCCGGACCGGCTTTTACAAGGAGGTGCACGTCAAGTCGCCGACATCGCACGGTGTACGCTCGGTGATCACCGCCCGCGCGCACCTGGTCGAGGCGCGCGTCCGGCTCGACAACACCATCCGCGGCTTATGCGCTACCTTCGGGATCAGACCGGGAGCTGGCCAGGGCGAGCGGTTTCTCGCACGGGTGCAGGCCGCCATCGCTGTCCCGGGGCTCGGCGAGGCAGTGGCTTCGCTGCTTCGGGCGCGAACCGGGCTGGTCGACGAGATCCGTCGGATGGATCGCGAGCTCAAGGCGATCAGCATCGCCTCTCCAGCCTGTCAGGCGCTGATGAGCATCCCGGGCGTCGGTGTGCAGACCTCGGCTGCGTTCGCCGCCGCCGTCGATGAAGCGGGTCGGTTCAAGCGGTCGCGGACAGCCGGCGCCTACTTTGGCCTCGTCCCACGTCGGCACCAGTCCGGCGAGCTCGACTGGACCGGCCGGATCACCAAGCAGGGCGACGGCACCGTCCGCAAGCTCCTCTACGAGGCGGCGAACTCGATCCTGACGCGCACGCGGCAGACCTTCGCGCTGAAGACCTGGGCGCTGAAGATCGCGAAGCGGCGCGGCCTCAAGAAAGCCCGGGTCGCGCTCGCCCGCCGCCTCGCCGTCATCATGCACGCCATGCTCCGCGACGGCACCTTGTTCGAGGCCTGAAATGCGATAAGTTCCCGTTCGCCAGCGGTGATGCTCTCCAGCTGACCCGATGGCGGTGTCCCGCGAGGGAACGCAGGGACGGACGATCTGCGAAGGTTATCAGATGGGCTCCCGAGCCCGCTTCGAGTCAATGCAACGTCCGGCCTTGTGAGACCCGATACAGCACGACCGATCCTCGGATCGGCGAGTGCGGACAGATCCTTGAGACCCTCAAGGGACAACCGCCGAGCGACTGCAAATTACAGATCCTGACCCTAGGTCTGCCGACATACTTGGTCGCAAGCTGATCGACACCGCCGCTACACGTGCTCCAAAGCGGCGGTGTCGATCGGCATCGATAAGCGTCCTGTTCCCGGTTATTCCGCCAATCAACCGTGCGGGCGCATAACAACCTTGATCACACCTTCTTCCTTGTCGCGGAATTTAGCGTACATTTCTGGCGCGTCTTCAAGACTGGCCGGGTGGGTGATCACGAAGCTGGGGTCGATCGCGCCCGCGACGATTTTTTCCAGCAACGGTCTAGTATAGCGCTGCACGTGGGTTTGGCCGAGCTTGATCGTTAGTCCTTTGTTCATCGCTGCACCGATCGGAAGCTTGTCACCCATCCCGACGTAGACGCCGGGCACGGAGACCGTGCCGCCCTTGCGGCAGCTCATGATCGCCTGCCGCAGGACGTGGACGCGATCAGTGGCGAGCATCATGCTTGCCTTCACCTTGTCCATGACCGCGTCCGCCGCCCCGTGCGCGGCCGCCTCGCAGCCGACAGCATCGATGCAGCTGTCGGGGCCCCGGCCCTTGGTTCGCGCCTGCAGCTCGTCGTAGACATCGGTTTCGGCGAAGTTAATCGTCTCAGCGCCACCGGCCTCCGCCATGGCGAGTCGCTCGGGCACCTCGTCGATCGCGATCACGCGGCCGGCGCCCATCATCAGCGCGGAGCGGATGGCGAACTGGCCGACCGGACCGCAGCCCCAGATCGCGACGGTGTCGCCATGCTCGATCTGCGCATTCTCGGCGGCCATGTAGCCGGTCGGGAAGATATCCGATAGGAAGAGGGCCTGCTCGTCGGTAACGTTGTCGGGAATCTTGATCGGACCAACATCCGCCATCGGCACGCGGAGATACTCCGCCTGGCCGCCGCAGTAGCCGCCCAGCATGTGGCTGAAGCCGAACAGCCCGGCGGGCGAATGGCCCATCGCTTTGGCGGCCATATCGGCGTTCGGATTGGTCCGATCGCAGGCCGCAAACAGACCCTTCTTGCAGAACCAGCAATCGCCGCAGCTGATCGTGAACGGCACGACGACACGGTCGCCGATCTTGAGGTTGGTTACCTCGGACCCGAGCGCCACGACCTCGCCCATGTTCTCGTGGCCGAGGATATCGCCGGCTTCCATGGTGGGCTGGTAGCCATCCAGCAGGTGAAGGTCCGACCCGCAGATCGCGCAGGCGGTTATTTTGATGATCGCATCGCGCGGGTGCTTGATCTCGGGATCCGCAACGGTGTCGACGCGGACATCGCCTTTACCGTGCCAGCATAGTGCGCGCATGTCGTTTCCTCATCTGAGTGGATGTCCCTGTCGTCAGGGCCATGTCTATGACGCTCAACGCCTTGAGCCGCGGCATGGGTCCCCGTCCATTTGATTCGTTTACATCAACGAGCGGCCGTAAAACGGCCGTACGGCCAGCGGGTTGAACGCAGACGGCATGCCCGGCTTGAAAGCCAGCAAGATAATGAAGTGGGTCGCCCAGGCCGTGCAGCCGGCCGACACGATGGTGACAGGTTCCCACAGGCTGCGCGTCTTCCGCCCTGAGCGTACGGCATGGTCGGCCAGGGCAAAGGACGCATAGATACCGCAGAGGCAAACCAGGCCCGCGAGCAGCACCAACCACGGATCGTGGTCGTGCCAGACGCAGTCGAAAACCTGTACGACCTGGGAGTACATCATGCTCGGCTAACGGCAAGGCGTTAAGACATCCTCAACCGGTCCATATCGGCTTTCCCTGGCTGTGATCCAGGACCAAGGAAGCCGCAGTCGGGTTCTGCGCAGCCATGAACACTTACGTTGCCGAGCCCGCGCCTGTCGTCCGAACCGGCGACCATGCTCGACTGACATAACTTGATTTCGCTCCTCCGGGTCGGTTCCCAGTCGCTACAAAGATTTATGCCTCGCACCGCCGTGGCGCTGGTGGCATTAAGGGCATGATCGGAGGATTACGTCCATGGCACGCAAGAGCATCAAAAGCGCGGTGAAACTCAAGGGCGAGACGGCCAAGAAGGCACCGCCGCTGCCGGCGGGTGCCGACCAGCCGACGAACTATGCCGAGCAGCAGGGCCATGGCGGTGAAACCCGCCAGACGACCTCGGACGCGGCACTTACCATGACCACGCAGCAGGGCATCCCGATCGCGGACGCCCAGAACAGTCTCAAGGCGGGTCTGCGGGGCCCCACGCTGCTCGAAGACTTCATCCTCCGCGAAAAGATCTTCCATTTCGATCACGAGCGCATCCCGGAGCGCGTCGTCCACGCACGCGGCTATGGCGCGCACGGCGTGTTCGAACTGACCGACAGTCTGGCCGACTACACCCGCGCCGACGTGCTGAGCACGGTCGGGCAGCAGACCGAGGTGTTCGTCCGCTTCTCAACGGTAGCGGGCAACAAGGGCTCGCGCGATCTGGCGCGCGACGTGCGCGGCTTCGCCGTCAAGATGTACACGAAGCAGGGCAACTGGGACATCGTCGGCAACAACATCCCGGTGTTCTTCATCCAGGATGCCATCAAGTTCCCCGATCTGGTCCATGCGGCCAAGCAGGAGCCCGACCGGGCGTTCCCCCAAGCGCAAACCGCACACGACAATTTCTGGGATTTCGCCAGCCTCACCCCGGAAGCCTGGCACATGATCATGTGGATCATGTCCGATCGCACGATCCCCCGCTCCTTCCGCACGATGGAGGGCTTCGGCGTCCACAGCTTCCGCCTGGTGAACGCGGAAGGCAGGTCGACCTTCGTCAAGTTCCACTGGAAGCCGCGCCAGGGGCTCCAGTCGGTGCTGTGGAACGAGGCGGTCAAGATCAGCGGCGCCGATCCCGACTATCATCGCCGCGATCTTTGGGAGGCGATCGAGAGCGGTGACTTCCCGCAATGGGATCTCGGCGTCCAGCTGTTCGATCAGGAAACCGCCGACAAGCTTCCCTTCGACCATCTCGACTCGACCAAACTCATCCCCGAGGAGGACGTGCCGGTCCGCATCGTCGGTACGCTCACGCTCAATCGCAACGTCGACAACTTCTTCGCCGAAACCGAGCAGGTCGCTTATTGCACGCAGAACATCGTGCCGGGCATCGACTTCAGTGACGACCCGCTGCTGCACGGCCGCAACTTCTCCTATCTCGATACCCAGCTGAAGCGGCTCGGCAGCCCGAACTTCACCCACCTGCCGATCAATGCCCCGCGCTGTCCGGTGATGAACTTCCAGCAGGACGGCCACATGGCGATGCGCAATCCAAAGGGGCGCGTGAACTATGAGCCGAACAGCTGGGGCGCGGAAGGCGGTCCGCGCGAGAACGCGGAGATCGGCTTCACCAGCTTCCCCGCTGAGGTTCAGGGGACCAAGCAGCGGATTCGGTCCGAAACCTTTGCCGATCATTACAGCCAGGCGCGGCAGTTCTATCTCAGCCAGCAGCCGATCGAGCAGAAGCACATCGGCGACGCGCTGGTGTTCGAGCTGTCGAAGGTAGAGCGTGTCGACATCCGGGCCCGGGCGGTCAGCCACCTGCGCAACATCGACGAGGATCTCGCCGCTACCGTTGCGAACGGGCTCGGCCTCGACCTGCCGGACGCCGCCAAGGCGGCCAAGCCGACGCTAGACCTGCCGACATCGTCGGCGCTCTCGATCGTCGCCAACGGCCCGGCGAATTTCGCCGGGCGAAAGATGGGCCTGCTGCTGACCGATGGGTCGAGCGCCGAGCTGTTCAATGCGCTGACCAAGGCGCTGGAAGCCGAAGGCGCGGTCTGGGAGGTGGTCGCGCCGAAGATCGGCGGGGTCACGCTCGACGACGGCACCAAGGTCGCGGCCAAGCAGAAGATCGACGGCGGACCTTCGGTCCTGTTCGATGCCGTCGCGGTGCTCCCGTCCGAGGAGGGGGCTGCGATGCTCGCCAAGGATGCGGCCTCCAAGGACTTCGTGGCGGACGCGTTCGGCCACTGCAAGTTCATCGGCTACACCGATGCAGCCGCCACGTTGCTCGACGCTGCCCGGGTGCCGGAGCTTGACGATGGCTTCGTAGCCCTAAGCAAGAGCAAGGACGTCAAGGCGTTCGTCACGACCTGTCGTGACCTCAGGTTCTGGGCTCGAGAAATGAAGGTCGATCTCGACGCGGCGGCCTGACGACCCTGGCGGGAGCGGCAGGTGGACGTCCTGCCGCTCCACTTAACGGCAAGCCTCATATCGCACGGACGTGGGACGCGCTGCCTCGCTCGCGTTCAACGGGATCGGGTCATACCATCGGCGCGGGCCGCGGTAACGACCCAGCGGCCGGTGCGGCGCGCGGTGCGAACCGTCCAACAACGCCCGGTCTCTGCGAGGAACCGGGCGTGGATCCCTGCCGCATGCTGGACGAAATCGTAGAAATCAATCCTGTGGTGCGCGAGCACGATGATGCCGCCTGGGCGCAGGCGAGCGGCCATCTCACGCGCAACCCGGGCCATCTCTCGCGCTGAGAGGTAATACAGGATCTCGGCGATCACGATCACGTCATAGACGAGACGTGGCGGACGACCGGGGAGCACGAGCAGCGATGCGCACGCACGAGGCCAGGCCGCGACGGCGCGTGCCGTCAGGTCGACCCCCTCCCTCGTGCCCTCGGTCGCATCGAGGCGCAACGCCATCCTCGCGATCGCGGCACTGTTGGATCCGTTGCCGCTGGCCAGCTCCAGCACCCGTCCGACCGGTCGGTGACCTATTGCGTGCAGGATCGCGGCACGCTTCACCGCCTCGTCACGGGCGGTGAAGGTGCGCCAGGGATCGTCGTCGCCGGCGAACTTGGCGGCGAACCCGGCAAGATCGATCGGGCTCGTCACTTCGAACCCGGCCGGTAGCGCTCGACCGGACGAGCAAAGGCCGCAAGCTCGTGTCTCGCGATCGTGAAGCCTGCTGGGTCATCGGAAACGGCGCCGAGCTGCGTCCGGTAGACGCGGATCAGGGACCGCTTAACCGGAACTCCTCCAGGCACAGCGATGCGCCATGCCGGTCCGGACCGGTCCGGGCGAGGCGGCCACACGCGGTAGGTCAGCCGACCGGCGCCACCCGGGCATCCGGCTACGGCCGCGGCTACGGCGCGGTGATCGGGATGGTCGTCATCGCAGGCCGGTCCGACGATGAGATCGAGATCCCGGCATCGTGCGACCTGGCGGCGCAGCGCGCGATAACAGCGCCCCGGGATCGAGGGCAACTGGCCATCGGGCAAATTGAGGAACGAGACGTCGCCAGCAACGATGCCGAGACGACGTAGCGCATGAAGGCTCTCACGCTGGCGAGCCGCGACCAGTCGCGTCCTCGGCCATTTTCGGCTGCCCCGGTGAGATGCGGCACCATCGGTCACGACCGCAACCCGGACCCGAGCTCCATGGCGGCGAAGCCGCGCAATGAGGCCTGCCGCGCCGATGACCTCGTCATCCGGGTGCGGGGCGATCACCAGCGCGACACGCACGTTTCGCAGCGCGATCCTCACAGGATGGGGTCGAGGATGTGCTCGGCGACAGCCTGGCCGACGCGAAGGCGATGCGCGTCAGGCGCCGGCTGGCGCAGGTACACCATGAGATCGGCGATCTTTGCCGCCAGCGGATGCGACAGGAACAACCCCTGCAGCCCGACCGCCTCCTGCGCGATCGTCAGGGCGCGCTCGGCAAAACCGGCGATCGATAGCCGCGCAGCGGACACCCGGGCGAGGCGTTCCGCATCCGTCCCGCTGAACCAGGCGCCCGCCGTGTCGCGGATGCTCGCCGCTGCACCCTGGGCAAGCAGGAACAGGTCGGCGAGGCGCGATGCCTGGAACGGATCGGAAGCGCGCTCGTGGGTGGTCAGGTGGTCACGCACTGCATCGAGCAGGCCGGCGATGCCGCCGGCATGAACCGCGGCGAAGCGCAGCGCGCCTCCGCTGAAGAACGGCTCCCGCGCATAGCTGCCGGGCTCGCCGATACGGCCGTCTTCACCGATCACAGAGCCGGACCAGCGCACCAGATGTGTCTCCGAGCGCTGCATGCCGATCGTCTGCCACCACTCCCGATCGATGGCAGGTGGATCGGCCTCGAGGTCGAGCAGGAGCAGCTGCGGTCCGCGTTCGCTATCCGCGGTTACCAGCGCGTGAGTCAGTATCCCCGCCCCCGATGCATAGCCCTTGCCGCCGGTCAGCCGTCCGCCGGTAAGCACCAGCGGCTCACCCGGCAGGCCCGCATTCCAAACACCCAACGTCGCTCCCGCAGCGATGCGCGCCCGCAACGCAGCGACCTGGGACGACGTGCCGTATCGAAACACGATCTGCACCGCATCGACATGCCCCTCAAGCAGGCGCCCGATGGGGAGATCCCGGCGTCCCGCAGCGTAAAGAGGGCGGAGCAGGTCCAGATATGCCTTGGGCGTCGTCGGATCGCCGGCGGGATCGGTCGCCCACCCCGCCGCGACGATCCCATGACGCAGAGCCCCGACCGTCGTCATACCGCCTGCTCGCAAAGCTGGCGCTCGAGCAAAGCCAGGGCCTGCTCGGCCTCAGCGAGGGTGACGTCGGCTATATCGGGCAGTGCCGGCACGACACGCATGGCGAACGCCTCTGCGTTGGGGCAGTCGCGCGCGACGCCGATCACATGGTCACCGGTCAATCCGATACGGTCGCCGAAGCGAGCTGCGACAAAGGAATCGGGGAGCCCGGCCCAAATGCGGCGCGCCTCCGCCTGCTGTCGGTATTGCCATGCCGCCCCTCGGGGATGCGGCATTGAGGGTGCCCCGTGATGGTCGATAGCACTGAGCGCAGCCGCCATGCCGCCCGGCGCCCGGCCGAGCCGCCGTGAGGAGGTCGCAACCACCATGCCGGGATCGCGGCGCACGCGAAACCCGGCGCGCCCGGCATCGTCGAGCAGGGCGGCGTCCTCGCCGCATGGCACCGGCTGGAAGCCACCCAGCGCCTGATAGGCTCCGGGTCGGAAGGCCATGTTGGCGCCTCCCGAGCAGTGGGAGCCGGTCGGACTGTCCCACGGAACGGGGTCGACCGATCGTCGGTAGGCGTGAAGCCGATCGAGGTAGCGCTCGACCCTCCCCTGCACCGGATCCCGCTCCGCTGCGATCCGGACGATTCGCCCGGCGACAAGGTCGGCCGAGGCCAGGCCCTGCAGTGCCGCCCTGACCCAATCGGCACGGGGCTGGCTGTCGGCGTCGGTCGTCAGGAGAATACCGTGGGGCGTGCTCGCCGCATGATGCAGGCCGAGGGCGATGGCGGCCCGGCGTGCACGACCGGCATTGGCATCAGGGGACGGGTCTCCCTGAGCCACCGTGAACGGAAGGGCCATGCGACCAGCATGCTCGAGTATTACCTGCTCGCTCGCATCCGAGCAATTATCAAGGAGGAAGAACACGGCAGCCTCGACGTCGCCCAGGTCCAGTCGCTCGATCGCCTCCAGCAACTTCGGTAACGCAGTCTCCTCGTTGCGGACCGGAACACAGATCGCAGCTGACACAGGTCGCAACGGCACCCCCACCATCGGTTTCGCAGGACCGGCGACCCTGCCTTGCAGGACTGTAGGTGATAAACGCCGGTTTCGATAGCTGCTCGCGGTGATGCAAGATGCCAGATCGTCATGCAGGACTATAGGTTTGCCCGGTTTCAACCGAGATATCGGCGTCGGGTAGGTAGCCGTCGAAGTTCGCGCCGCGCACCTACAAGCTGCTGTTCGACATGGCAGGCTACCCGGATGCGAAGGCGGTGCCATTCTTCCCCGAGATCGATCCCGTGTTCCGCGTCACCGACCCTGCCGCGCACTACCATGTGCCGGTCGTGGTCAGCCCCTTCGGCTACTCCACCTACAGGGGCAATTGATCACCGATCACGCCTCGATCCCTGCCTGGTGCATCGGCTTATAGAGCTCGTGCTCAAGCGACCGCAGGTAGCGGTCGAGGCGCTCTACCAGTGTTGCGACGTCCGCAGCATAGGCTGGGACGTTCGAAGCTATCGCGTTGCTGCTCCAACGCCGTATGTGGTCGGAGTAGCGTAGCCGAAGCTCGCGATCCTCTTCCATGATCCGCTCGTAAGTCGGCATCTGGTCGGCGAAATAGCCTCGAGCCTCCTTGTTCCAGCCCTGCTGTGTAGGCAGATGCTCCCGTACCGCATTGGCCAGGTTCATTCGTAGCCGGCCGAGGTCGGTAAGCGGAGGTCCGGCCCTGACGCAGTCACGAAGTGCGTAGGCAGCGGCGCGGATCGCCTCGTGGGAGCGCCTGCTATCATCGGGCCTCATCATCTCGTTCTACTCGCCATCATCTTACTAGCCGTCATTGCTGGCGCGCCGCGCGCCGATCATGGCCGTCTGAGCTGCCCCCTTCTGAGTGGTCCATCGACTATTACAGTCTGGACCAAGGAAGGGACGACGAATGCCTGCGAAGAAGCACAAGCCCGAGGAGATTATCGGGAAGCTACGTGAGGTTGAGATCATGCTGGGTCAGGGCGGCACGACCGCCGAGGCCTGTCGGCGCATCGCGGTCAGCGAGCAGACCTACTACCGCTGGCGCAAGGAATATGGTGGCCTGAAGACCGATCAGACTCGGCGGATGAAGGATCTGGAAAAGGAGAACCTGCGGCTGCGCCGTAAGCGTCCGGTCTTCTCCGCCTTGCCGACGAGGTGATGCGCAAGCCACAGGTGCGGCACTGTGGCAGACACCGGTGCGGCATCATGGCGACGCGAATTATCGAGATGGTTGGGCCTGAACCGCGCCGGCGGTTCAGCGAAGATGACAAGGCACGGATCGTGTCGGAGGCGATGATGCCGGGTGCCAGCGTGTTGGAGGTGGCGCGGCGACACCGGGTGTGCACGTCGCTGGTGTATCGCTGGCGACGCACGCTGCTGCGCGATGGGGTGGCGAGCGAAGCATTGCCGTTGCCGGGGCCGGCATTCATTCCGGTCGAGGTGGCGGGCGCGCCCATGGTGCCGCATTCGGAGCCGCTCGGACCGGGTGTGGTGGAAGTGGTCGGCCCGGCCGGGCAACGCATCCGCCTGGCACCTCCCATCGACGCGCGGGTGCTCAAGACCGTGCTGGCGGGGTTTGCTTGATCGGGCCGCCGGGCGGTGTCCGGGTGTATCTGGCGGCCGGGGTCACGGACATGCGCAAGGGCTTCGACGGGCTGGCCGCGCTGGTACAGCAGCGGCTGCGCCAGGATCCGTTTGGCGGTGCGGTGTACGCCTTCCGGGGCAAGCGTGGCGATCTGGTCAAGCTGCTGTGGTGGGATGGTCAGGGTCTCGTGCTCCATGCCAAGCGCCTGGAGCGGGGCCGGTTCACCTGGCCGGCGACCGCGGACGGCGTCGCGGTGCTGACCCCGGCGCAGCTGTCGATGCTGCTCGAAGGGGTGGACTGGCGGCATCCGATCCGGTCCTCGCAGCCGACCTTGGCCTGGTAAAAAGTACGGTTTCCTGCGGCTTTCGCGTGTATCGGCACGGGGGTTCTGGTATAAGCGGGCGTGTCGCCCGATGCCGCCTCGCTGCCCGACGATATCGCCCTTCTGAAGGCCATGCTCATTGCTGCCGGCGCCGAGCTGGAGCAGTTGCGGATGCAGGTCGCGCGGCTGCGGCGCATGGCCTTCGGCCGTTCGTCGGAGAAGCTGACGCACCAGGCTGACCAGCTGGAACTCGGGCTGGAAGAGCGCGAGGCGGAAGCCGCCACTGCGGCGATGCCGGTGGTCACCCGGACACGGGAGACCGCCAGGCCGTATCGACAGCCGCTGCCCGACCATCTGCCCCGCACCGAGGTCGTGCATGAGGCACTGTGCGTCTGCCCCGACTGCGGTGGTGCCATGCGGCGCATGGGCGAGGACGTTACGGAACAGCTCGACTATGTGCCCGCCTCGTTCCGGGTCGTGCGCCACGTCCGGCCGCGGCTCAGCTGCCGGTCATGCGAGCGCATAGTGCAGGCGCCGTTGCCGTCCATGCCCATCGAGCGCGGTCGACCCGGTGCGGGGCTGCTCGCCCATGTGCTGGTGTCCAAATACGCCGACCATCTGCCGCTCTACCGCCAGTCGGGCATCTATGCTCGCCAGGGCGTCGACCTTGCCCGCTCCACGCTCGCCGACTGGGTCGGGCGCTCGGCCGCGCTCCTCGGCCCCTTGGTCGACGCGCTCGAGCGCCACGTCATGGGCGGCGCGACCCTCCATGCCGACGACACGCCGGTGCCGGTACTGGCCCCTGGCGCCGGTCGCACCAGGACGGGCAGGCTGTGGACCTATGTACGCGACGAGCGCGGGGCTGGCGGCGAGGCTCCGCCCGCCGTGCTGTTCCACTACGCGCCCGACCGCAAGGGCGAACGACCCGCCGGACATCTTGCCCGGTTCCGGGGCGATCTGCACGCCGATGGCTATGCCGGGTTCGACCGCCTGTATGGCGACCGCATCGCAGAGGTGGCCTGCTGGGCGCATGTCAGGCGCAAGTTCTTCGACGTCCACGCCGCAACCGGCTCCGCCACGGCCCGCGAGGCACTGGACCATATCGCCGGCCTCTATGCCGTCGAACAGGATGTGCGTGGTCGGCCCCCGGACGAGCGACGGCACGCGCGCCAGGCCAGGGCCGGACCGCTGCTCGATGCATTCCGTCAGTGGCTCGATGCAACGGGACCGAAACTGTCCCGGCGCTCCGACCTTGCGGTCGCTATCCGCTATGCGCTCACCCGCTGGACGGCGCTGACCCGCTATGCCGACGATGGTCGCCTGGAGATCGACAACAATGCCGCCGAGCGCTCGCTGCGCGGTATCGCCGTCGGGCGCAAAAACTGGCTATTCGCGGGCTCCGACCAGGGCGGGCACCGCGCCGCCAGCATCTACAGCCTGGTGGAAACCGCCAGGCTCAACGGCGTCGACCCCGAGGCCTGGCTGGCCGACACCATCAGACGCATCGCAGACCATCCGGCCCGCCGGGTCGCTGAACTGCTGCCGTGGAACTACCGGCCCGTTTGAGGTGACGCCGTCACCGGACGCTTACGCTGCGCCGGGCGATCTCGGATCTGACGCTGGACAAGCTCATCCTGCAGGAGGCAGCCAAGGGAAACTTCTGAGCCCCGCACGGCGTCGGCGCTGCATCGACCAGGTCCGGGAGGTGCTGGATGTATCCGAGCGGCGGGTGTGCCGCGTGCTCGGCCAGCACCGGTCGACGCAGCGCAAGGTGCCGTTCGGGGCAGATGACGAGCTGGCGCTCACCGAGGATATCATCGCCCTTGCCAGGCAGTACGGGCGCTACGGCTATCGCCGGGTGACGGCGCTGCTGCATGCGGCGGGTTGGTCGGTGAACCATAAACGGGTGGAACGGATCTGGCGACGCGAGGGGCTGAAGGTGCCGCAGCGCCAGCCGAAACGCGGCCGGTTATGGCTGAACGATGGCTCGTGCATCCGGTTGCGGCCGGAGTATCCGGGGCATGTCTGGGCTTACGACTTCGTCGAGGAACGCACCCATGACGGACGCAAGTTCCGCATCCTTACCATTATCGACGAGGCGAGCAGGGAGTGCCTGGCACTCGTCGTCGCGCGCCAGCTCAAACACGAAGACGTACTGGCAGCGCTGGCCGAGTTGTTCATCGAGCGTGGTCCGCCCGCGCATATCAGGTCGGACAACGTCCTATGTCGGGAAGCAGCGGCGGGTTTTGGCCAGCAGATATCGATGCGCCGACAACCATCGGCGCGGCATGCAATCTGAGCCAGATGGCTCCCACCGTCAACGGGATCGCTCCCTGCCATAG